>JAKSIY010000012.1 GCA_024398535.1 Bacteroidaceae bacterium | reverse complement strand
ACCAGGTGGCCGAGTATCACCGGAATCGGTGGCCGACTATCCGCCGGAATATCTAGATTACGACCCAATCCAAGATGATATTGCTTACCCCGATGCGCTTCAAAAGCTACTATCAAGTCACGCAGGCTCTCGCGATTGCTCAGTTGTCCGAACATCATCGCAAGTAGTTGGTTCCAGCAAGTGAAGTGCTTCACATAACGGTTCCCATCATATTTGCGGACGCAGTTGTTAAACTGAGTTCTGTTCAGAAAAGAGGTTAGTTGTTTGAAAACATATTGGTCCTGGAACATAGCAGTCATTCTAATCAGACTGCAAAGTTGCAAAATCAAGTCCGTTTCATTTCAAAAACCTACTTAACAGACTATATTTCAATAATTTCAAAGAACGTTTAATCCTCTTTTACGGGACAGTAGTGGCATCAGTTTAAGGATTATAAATAAACACATTTTGGTGGGAGTGGGAAAGAATCGTTTTGCAGGGTGCTATGGAGTGGAACAAAGTCAGTATTTCAGAAATAAGATGGAAACTGATGATGATTGTTTGGACTGGAATAATTTAGCAGAAACTGAAAGAATCGCTGCCGATAGCCCTGATAAAGCGTTTAATGATATCTTGCAAATTGGTGTAGAAAGAGGTTGCATTTCCATGTTGTTATTCATTGTGGCTGTGTGTTATCTGATTATATTGTCTTACAAGTCAAACGGTATTTTATGTTATGGGCTAGTATCTTACATTGTGTTTTCCTTTTTTTCATATCCAATGTTTTTACCAGAAACATTTTATCTTCTATGCTTGTTAGTTGTAACTGGTTCTTTGTACCATTGCTTTTCTGGCCACAAGTTATTCCTTGTTGATTGTGCAATAATTAGTACATCAATATTCATACTCATTTTGAAAATATCTGATAGGCATACAAAAAAAACGCAAGAAAAGATTAATCGTGAGATAGTGTGGGCATATGACATTGAAGATTATGAGTCTGTGGTCGCTTGTTGTGATTCACTTTGTACATATGATATTGATAATGTACAATTATTATACATGTATGGACATTCTTTGAACAAAGTCGGAAAATATGAGATGAGCGATTCTGTACTTGAACTTGGAACCCAGATTAGCAGTAGCCCTATGTTCTGGAATGTCATGGGCAAAAACAGCATTGCTCTGGGCCGCTACCGCGAGGCAGAGGAACGCTACAAGCACGCCTTCTACATGGTACCAAACAGGCTGTACCCTCTGACACTGCTTGCCAAACTGTACCATGCGGAGGGTGACACTGTCCGTTTCCTGGACATGGCAGAAAAGGTAGAGACATTTGTGCCTAAGATAGAGAATGCCAATACCAAGCGTCTGCGTGAGGAAATCAGGGACATCAAGGCGGGATACACTAACAACAGAAAACTGACAGATGAATAACGACAGACAGGCAGGGAAACCGTCACCAAGGTTTCAAGTCATCATTGACAGGTTCATGGTGGTGCTGATGTGGGTGTTATGGGGCATTGTGGCACTGGGAATGCTCCACTACGCACGCCGCATCTTCATAGCCGAGCGCTTCAACATACCGACCAGCTCCATGCAGCCTACCCTTGTGCCCGGTGACAGGGTGTGGGTCAACAAGCTGCTGTTCGGCGGAAGGATTTACACGTCATTCGACTTTGAGGACCACGCGCCGCTAAAGTGTTTCCGCATGCCGGGACTGAGGAAGATACGTCCGGGTGACGTGATCTGTTTCAACTTCCCCCTGGGATATGACAAATGGACGGAGATAGAGTTCAAGATCAACTACGTCTATTGCAAGCGTGTTGTGGGATGTCCTGGTGACAGCATCGGAATTCGTGACGGCATAACATGGAACAGCAACCATCAGGGTGTGATTGGAGTTCTTGAGAACCAGATGAAGATCCATGACACGCCAGACAGCACGCTGTGGCATACCACTTTCATGGCCACCATGCCGTTCACCATGCCAGGTTGGACCATCAAGGACTTTGGTCCTTTGTATGTTCCAGGGAAGGGTGACACCGTGGCGCTGGATTCATTGGGGCGTGCCATCTACGGTCCGGTCATTGAGTATGAGACCGGTTCATGGCCTGCCGATGACATGACCAGCCACACCTTCAGGAACAACTACTATTTTGCATTTGGAGACAACAGCCTGGAATCACAGGACAGCCGCTACTGGGGGTTCATACCTGAGGACTTCATAATTGGAATAGTCAGCGGCAGGAAAGTGCGCAATAAATACAATTAAGAAAGATGAAACAAAGCAGACAACTCTTTTTGTTATCCTCTTTACCACTGCTTGCTTCTTGTGGTAACTTGGCAGGTGATATTCGCGTCAGCAGCTTTAGTGCAGACGTAGGGCATGTGAATGTCAGTGATACAGCATGGGCACGCTATAGGATTCGGAACGTAGGTTCTGACACCATCACACTGGACCTGCTACCAGAATGCGACTGTACAGTTGTAAGACCAGAACACATGGTACTACTTCCTGGGCAAAGGGTTATTGCTACGGTGGGATATGCTCCAGAAGGAAACGGTGAGTTCCATAAGTATGTGTTTGTGGAACAGTCTGGGAGCGATACGTTCTTTACGTTAGAAATAAAAGGAGCAGTTGTGTGCAAAAACAACTGAATTTGCACACAACTCAGGGTTTCTGCAAAGAATATCATGCAAGTTAGCGCCTAATGTGCAGGAAATGGTATCTTTGCGTAAACATCAGAAAAACTTCTGATTCATGAATTGTATGAAACGAATTGGACATATTATAGTCATGCTGCTTTTCATGGCACTTGGGTGCCAGGCTCAGGTTGTAGGGCCGCGCGTGCTTAACATGGAGCAGGTGGTGCAGCTGGCCCAGGAGAACTCACTCTCTGCCATGACGGGCCGCAACACTTTTGCCGCCCAGTACTGGAGCTACCGCTCGTACCGGGCCGAACTGTTGCCGTCACTCAACTTGAGTGCTGGTCTGGGGCAGTTCAACCGCTCACTGGTGTCACTGCAGGACTACAACTCAGGCGCCATCAGCTACAGGGCCAACTACAACATGTCAAACAACGCCACGCTCTATGTCAGCCAGAACATCCCGTGGACCGGAGGCACACTGTCACTATCTACTGAGATGTCACGTCTGGACCAGTACAGCCCGTCACGTCTGACAACGTTCTACATTCAGCCGCTGTACCTTTCTTATATGCAGTCGCTGTGGGGCTACAACCGCTTCAAGTGGGACCGCGAGAGCCAGCCGCGCCAATACGAGGCTGCCAAGCGCGAGTACCTTGAAACCATGGAGCAGGTCAGCCAGACCGCCATATCATACTTCTGGGGCTATGCCGCAGCGCGTGAGAGCCACGAGCGCACCCTGCGCAGCTTCGATGAGAGCAAGCGCCTGTTCCAGGCAGCCCAATCACGCTTTGCCATGGGCACCATAACGCGTGACCAGCTGTTGCAGGTAGAGGTGAGCATGCTGAACGACTCTCTTGCCGTGCATACCAGCACCGTCAACCTCAGGACCGCGCTGAACAGACTCTGCTCATACATAGGCTACCAGGAGGACACCCCTCTGACGCTGACGGCCAGCTATGAGATACCGGACCTGGAGCTGAACTATGACGACGTACTGGAGCGTGCCCTTGAGAATTCGTCGTTCCGTCTGGAGCAGGAGATACAGTCCATAGAAGCGGACCGTAGCGTGGCACGTGCCAAGGCCAGCCGCGGCGTGACGGCCAGCGTGAACGCCCGCTTCGGCATGTCAGGTGCCGCAGACCGCCTGGGTGACACATTCACCGCTCTGCAGGACCAGGAGGTGGTGGGCGTCAGCCTGGGACTGCCGCTAGTGGACTGGGGACTGGGACGCGGACGCGTGCGCATGGCACAGGCACAGGCCGAGACCACGCGCGGACGCCTGCAGCAGAGCATGGTGGACTACCGCCAGGACCTGCAGACACAGGTCATGCAGTTCAACGGGCAGAAGTTGCAGTGTGAGATATCAAGACGGGCGGCCCAGCTGGCAGAGGACAGCTACTCGTTGGCCCTGCAGAACTTTGGCAGCGGCAGCATGACCATGATCCAGCTGGATCAGCTCAAGCAGAAGCGCGATGCCGCTCTGAGCACATACATAAACAATGTGGCCAGCTACTGGAACTGCTACTTTGGGATACGCCGCGCCACGCTGTATGACTGGATAACGGGCACTGACATAAGTGCCGAATTTGACAAACTTTTTTGATATGAAAGGATATTCAAGACAAATAATGATGTGCTGCCTTGCAGCCTGCATGCTTACCGGCTGTAAGGAGAAGGCATCGGACGGTGGTGCAGACCCAGAAATGGCCCGTGGCCGGTACACTGCCGAGGAGAACCCCGTCAGCGTGATGACTCTTGAGCGCACCACGTTCTCAAAGGAACTCATCTGCAACGGACGGCTTGAGGCACAGGCCCGTGTAACGCTGCAGTTCCACGTCCAGGGAACCATAGATAAGGTGAACGTACGTGACGGACAGGCGGTACAGAAGGGACAGGTGCTGGCCGTGCTTGACCGTGAGCAGCCGCGCCGCCAGCTGGAACAGGCACGCCTGCAGTATGACAAGGCCGAAATGGCACTGGCCGACCGCCTGCTGGACTACGGCTACACGCTGCAGGACACAGCCGGAATACCCGCAGACCAGAAGCGTGCCATATACATCAACTCTGGCTTTCTTGATGCCCGCATGGCACTTGACAACGCAGAGCGCACATACAGGGACTGCGAACTCAGGGCTCCATTCAGCGGCAAGGCCGCCAGCGTGAAGGCGCAGCCATGGGAGCAGGCGGGACAGGTGTGCACGCTCATTGACGACAGCCGCTACCTGGTGCGCTTCAGCGTGCTTGAGACGGAATACGGGTTCGTGCATGTGGGACAGACGGTCACAGTGTCGCCCTTTGCAGCCGGCAGCCGACAGGTCCAGGGCAACATAGTGGCAGTGAACCCCACCGTTGACCAGAACGGGCAGATAGCCGTCACCGCGCAGGTGGCAGGGACTGATGCTCTCATGGACGGCATGAACGTGCGCATCACGGTGAGCAACAGCGTCAGTGACCAGTTGGTAGTACCCAAGAGCGCCGTGGTGATACGTGACGGCATGGAGGTGCTGTTCCGCTACGTGGACGGCAAGAGCCTGTGGACCTACGGCAACGTGCTCATGTCCAACTCCACGCAGCATGTGGTTGAACCGAACCGTGACCGCGGCGCGGACCTCAGCGTGGGTGACCTGATAATTACCAGCGGCAACCTGAACCTGGGTGACGATGCCCCTGTAGAGATAGAAGACTGACAACACACAGATTACAGAGATGTTCCATACACTGATCAAACGACCCATAGCCGTCATGATGGTGCTCACAGCCGTCATGGTGCTGGGCATTGCCGCCATCAGGAAGCTACCGGTGTCACTGGTGCCAGAGGTGGACATACCGCGCATGACGGTTCAGGTGACCAGCCCGGAACGCAGTGCACGTGAAATAAACGAGCTTCTGCTGTCGCCGCTCAGGGCACAATTGGTACAGGTGCCCCACCTTGAGGAACTGACATGCACCGCAAAGGACGGCAGCGGCATCATAGAGATGACCTTCGCATACGGCAGCGATGCCGACTACCTGTTCATTGACGTGAGCGAGCGCGTGGACCGCGCCATGAACGGCTGGCCTCAGGAAGAGGAACGCCCCATGATAGCCCGTGCCAGCGCCACCGACATACCTGCCTTTTTCATCAATGTGTCACTGAAGGGAGACCGGACTGCAGGCGGCAGCAGCAGTACACGGTTCCTTGAGATGAGCGACTTTACCCGCCAGGTGATAGTGCGACGTCTGGAGCAGCTGCCCCAGGTGGCCATGGTGGACCTGTCAGGACTGACATACCCCCAATTGCTCATCATACCTGACATGGAGAAACTGCGTGCCCTGGGGGCCGACGAGAGGACACTGTCACAGGCCATACAGGGTGCCAACGTGAGGCTGGGCAGCCTGAGCATACGCGACGGCGAGTACCGCTTTGACGTTCGCTTCGAGTCAACGGTGGTGACACGTCAGGATGTGGAACAGGTATGGCTGAAGTTGGGCGGACGCACATACCAGATCAAGGACCTGGCACAGGTACGTGAAGAGGAGCAGGACCGAATGGGCATGGTGGCATCGGACGGAAGTCCGTGCATAGCCATGGCAGTGATAAAGCGGGCCGATGCACGCATGGCAGATCTTAGGGACGGGATATATTCGCTCATTGAAGCCTTCAGGACTGACTATCCGGATCTGCAGTTCACCGTCACCCGTGACCAGACCGAGCTGCTTGAGTACTCCATAGACAGCATGGTACGCAGCCTGCTGCTTGGAGCCCTGTTTGCATGCATCATAATATTCCTGTTCATGCAGGACCTGCGCAGCCCGCTGCTGGTGGTAATAACCATCCCATCGGCACTCATACTGTCGTTCCTGTTCTTCCATGTACTGAATATTTCAATCAACATAATATCGCTGTCAGGACTGGTCCTGGGCCTTGGCATGATGGTGGACAACTCTATCATCACCATTGACAACATCACACAACGCTGGCAGAAGGGAAGCACCCTAGCCGATGCCTGCGTCAGCGGCACGCAAGAGGTGTTCCCGGCAATGCTGTCATCGGTGCTGACGACATGCGCGCTGTTCATCCCGCTTATCTTCATGAGCGGCATAGCGGGCGCGCTGTTCTATGACGAGGCCATGGCCGTGACCATAACGCTTGTATCAGCACTGGTGGTTTCAGTTCTGCTCATCCCGGTGCTCTACTACCGCTTCTACAGCAAAAAGGGCACAAGGAGTCCACTGCAGGCAGTACCATCCGGCGAGCGGCGCTGGCTGACGGCACTGGACGGCTGGCACACAGGGGCCGAGGAATGGCTACTGCGTCACAGGGGTATTGCGTGGACACTGTCCGGCATGGCCGTGATACTGTCAGTCCCGCTGTTCATGGCACTTGACAGGCAGAGGCTGCCTGAGATGTCGCACACGGACTCCCTGCTGACAATAGAGTGGAACGAACGCATCACAGCCCAGGAGAACGACCGCCGGTGCAGGCAGGTAACATCACTGTTCCAGAATGAACTGACGCAGTACACGTCCATGGCGGGAGCACAGCAGTTCGCGCTGTCACACACTCCTGAGACAGGACTCACCGGAGCAATCATATACATGAAGGCTGAAACGGCAGACGGCATAGGCAGCATTGAGAAGAGAGCATGTGAATACATTGCAGACACATGGCCGTCAGCTACAGCATCGTGCGGGGCAAGCAGCAACATATTCGACATGCTCTTCCAGGCCGACGAGCAGTCGCTGGTGGCTCGTCTCAGGCTCCAGGACGGCAGCACGCCGTCACCAGAGCAACTGACGGCACTGCTGTCATGCCTGAGGAACGCGCTGCAGGAAGCCGAATCAGACATTGTCAGGGACGTACGCCTGCAGCAGCCAGAATGGAACGAGCATATTGAACTGGTGACCGATGCAGAGCGTCTGGCACTCTACGACGTGAGCTTCGGACAGATAATGTCATACCTGAGGAATGCCATGAATGCCGGTTCTGTGCTCAGGATATCGCGCGGCGATGTATCAATGCCAGTGGTGATAGGCGTCGGGAACAGAGAGGCACGTGACCTGATAGAAGGAAGCTACATAGAGACCGGCAGCGGACGGGTTCCACTTGAGGTACTGCTTAAGGAAACGCGCGCCAGAGACCTGAAGCAGATATCAAGCGGCATGGACGGAGAATACTACCCTGTCCCACTGGATTTGAAGGGACGGCACGCACGTGAGGCCATGGAAATAATACGTCAGGCGGTGAAAGGGTTCTCAGAAGAGACAGCCCAGGAGTTTGACGTGAGTTTCTCAGGAAGCTATTTCAGCGGACAGCAAACGGTAAGGGAACTGACACAGGTACTGCTGATATCACTGCTTCTGCTCTTCTTTATCCTGGCAGCACAGTTTGAGAGCATGGTGCAGCCGCTCATCATCATGAGCGAGCTGGTGATTGACATCTTCTGCGTACTGCTGGTACTCTGGGTATCGGGCATGAGCCTGAACCTGATGTCAATGATAGGACTGGTGGTCATGTGCGGAATTGTCATCAACGACTCTATACTCAAGGTCGATACCATAAACCGCCTGAGACATGAAGGGGCAGACCTGAAGCGCGCCATCCTGGAGGCCGGCAGCCGACGCCTGAAGGCCATACTCATGACATCGCTCACCACCATACTGGCCACATGCCCTATGCTGGCTAGGGGCAGTATGGGAAGCGACCTGCAGTTCCCGCTGGCACTGACCCTGATCATCGGCATGGTCATTGGAACCCCCATAAGCATATTCTTTGTACCACTGGCATACTATGTCATTTACCGCAGGAAGTAACATGTCAGGAAAGGAAAGGCCTTCATGGAGCAGCCCCTTCAGGGTGATTCTCATCATGGCGGTGCTCACGGTAGTGGGAGCGGCATGCATCCCGTTGCTCAACGTTCAGTATGCCCCGGTGGTAGAGAACCGGAGTCTGATGGTGAATTTCAGCGGAAGCGGGTCTGCACGCGTCATGGAGGCACAGGTGGCATCGGTCCTTGAGGGGGCACTCAACACGGTAGAAGGAGTTGAGAACATCAGGGCTGTGTCCGGCCAGGGCAGCGGATACATCTCAATGGATTTCAAGAAGGGCACGGACATGGAGACCGCGCGCTTTGACATATCCACCCGGATCAGGCAGATACGCAAGAAGCTGCCTGAAGGCACAAGCGTCGGGGTCAGCGGCTCAGCTGGCGCAGGCGGACGTGACAGCCAGCAGATACTGCGCTACACCATAAACGCAGACATGCCGGCCATAGAAATTGTGCGCCATGCACAGGAGCACCTGGTCACGCCGCTGTCCAGGATTGACGGCGTTGAGGGCGTGAGCACCTCAGGAGCAACTCCATTTGAGTGGGTGATAACATTTGACCCGGATTTGCTGCGCACGGCAGGACTGACGCCGCAGGATTTGTCCATGGCCCTGTCAGAGAACATGCAGAACAACATAGTGGGAACGGAAACTGCCGGAGACCAGATGATGCTGGTCAGGCTCAGGAGCCAGGAGATGCAGTTGGAAGATATTCCCGTGGGCAAGGTTGACGGCCGCATGTACCGCATGGGAGACCTGGCCACCATAACGTACCGGGAACAGACACCATCATCATACAGCCGCATCAACGGTCTGAACACCATAAACCTTTATGTCACGGCACTTGAGGGCATAAACACCATTGCCGTGGCCGATGCCGTGAAGGACCGCATGCAGGAACTCTGTGAAGGGCTGCCCGATGGATACGCCGTAAGACTGAGCTATGACGCATCGGAATACCTGAACAATGAGATTCACAAGATTTTCATGCGCGCCCTGATGTCACTGGCCATACTGCTTCTGTTCGTGCTGCTGGTGAGCCGCAGTTTCAGGTACCTGACGGTGATAGGGCTGACCGTAGTCGTCAACCTGCTGGGAGCGGTGGCATTCTACAGACTGCTGGGAGTGGACATTGAACTCTACTCCATGGCCGGCATAACCGTATCGCTGGGAATAATCATTGACACGGCCATAGTCATTGCAGACCACTGTTCATACTACGGGAACCGCAGGGTCATGTTCCCCATAACGGGAGCGCTGCTGACAACCATAGCATCGCTTCTGCTCATTTTCTTCCTGCCGGTCAGCGCCAGACAGAACCTGACGGGCTTCATCTGGGTGATTGTAATCAACCTGACTCTCTCAATAGCAGTGGCATTCCTGTTCGTGCCGGCATTGCTGCATTACCTGCCGCTGAAAAACAGGGGCGTGGTAAGCAACACCATGAGACGCAGACGCAGGCTGGTGCGCATGACTGCCAGATACGGGCGTGTGGCCGACTGGGGCCGATGCCACAGGTGGGCATGCCTGGCGGTAGTCATCCTGCTGTTCGGCATACCGCTGCAGATGCTTCCAACGCAGGTGAAACACAAGGACACCGACCGATGGGAGAATGAGACCAAGGGCGGACTGGTGGACCTGTACAACAAGACCATAGGCGGCAAGTGGTACCAGCGTAACAAGGCGTGGTTTGAGTACCCGCTTGGCGGTACGCTCAACCTGTTCCAGAAGCACTCCGGAGGAAGACTGTCTGCGGGGCGTGAGGAAGAGGACCATGAGGTGGTGCTGCGCGTGCAGGCAGACCTAGCAGAGGGACAGAACGTACAGCAACTCAACGTGATAGTAATGGAGATGGAGAACTGGCTGCAGCAGTTTGACCAGATCAGTGACTTCTACACAAACCTGTCAGGAACACATGGATCAATAGAGATTCACTTCAGGGACGGATACGGCAAGGGACGATTCCCTTATGAGCTCAAGCAACAGCTCTGGGCAAAAGCCATACGCTACGGCGGAGCCACATGGAGCATACCTGCACTGGACCAGAATGACCAGTACCTGTCAGACAGCGTGTACCGCACCTCCTGGGCCAACACCATACCACTTTACGGATACAACTATGACCTGCTGTACCGGTATGCCGAGGAACTGATTGACTCGCTCAAGGCAAACAGGCGCGTGAACGGACAGGCGGGATTCTCAGCATCGGGGTATGGATCATACGTAGGCAACGAGTTCTTCATGGAGCTGGATCAGGAGAAGATAGTACGGAGCGGAACGGACCTGCAGCGTTACCTGTCATACCTTGGCGCACAGCTGCACGACAGCAATGCAGGAATTGTGCATGACGGGCAGGGCTACACTACAGTACGCCTGGCATCGGCAGACAGGGACGGATTTGACCTGTGGCACATACGTGGTGACATGGTGCAGATTGACAGCGTGGGAATGCGCCTGAGTGAACTGGGAAACATATCGAAGCGACGAACCGGAATGAACATAGAAAGGCAGAACCAGGAGTATGTCATAAACGTGGGATATGAGTTCATAGGGTCGTACGAACTGCAGGCACGCATGCGCAAGGCACAGATTGAAAGAATGAACAAACAGCTGCCCATGGGATTCCATGCCGGAGGAAACGACGACTATGCATGGTGGGGAGCACAGAAGCAGCAGACGGCACTGATATTCGTGGTGGTGCTGATCATCTTCATGATATGCGCATCGCTGTTTGAGTCATTCAGCATACCGCTGGTCATTGTGCTGCTCATTCCGGTCAGCTTCATGGGCATGTTCCTAGCCTACCCTCTTCTTGGAGTGTCATTCGGTCAGGGAGGATTTGCTGCCATGATTATGCTGTGCGGCATTACGGTCAACGCAGGCATCTATCTGACGTCAGAGTACAGGACCATCTGCCAGGAAACAGGCAGAACGGGAATGAAGTCATACACAAAGGCATTCAACCGCAAGATCATTCCTACCCTGCTGACAATAGGCAGCACTGTGCTGGGACTGATACCGTTCCTGATAGACGGACGGCAAAGCCAATTCTGGTTCAGCTTTGCCGTCGGCGTCATGAGCGGCATGATCTTCTCAATTGCAGCCATCGTGCTGGTCATGCCGGTATTCTTCCCACTGAAGGGAATTACTTTGCGTCAATCTCTCTGAGCAGTTCCTCAACTGCAGCCTTGAGCTGTGTGTCTTCACCGGCTACGACCTTCTCTGGGGTGTTGTAGATGAGCACGTCCGGCTCAAGCTGAGTATTCTCAAGGTAGGTGCCGTCAGCCTGACGGTAGCCTATGATTGGAATACCAAAGTACATTGAGTCATCAATCAGGTCAACCCAGTTCACACTGGTCATTGTGCCTGGAACCGGAGTACCAACAAGTTTGCCCAGACCGGTGTGCTGATATACCCAAGGAGTACCGTGGGCATTACTGTAGTCACATTCGCAGGTCAGCATGATCGATGCCTTGTTCCAGCGGCGGCTAGGCATGTCGCAAGCCTCACGGCCACGGATTACCTGAGTCAGGTACTGCTCGCCTCCGAACAGAATCTCAATATCTTCATGCAGACGGCCACCACCGTTGAAGCGCTGGTCAATCACAATTCCGTCACACTGATAATATTTACCCATAATATCGTTGTAGATGGTACGGAAGCTGGCATCGTTCATGCTCTGGATATGTACATATCCCAGACGGCCGTTTGACCACTTCTCAACATCGGCAGCGCGCTGCTTTACCCAACGGTCGTACAGCAGATTGTTCTGTGCAGACTTGCTGATAGGAATTACCACCATGTCATCCTTGCCCTTCACGCTGACCAGGGTCTTCTTGCCGGTACGGCCCATCAGGAGCAGGCTTGGATCACTCTCGGTCGTAATCTCCTTGCCGTCAATGTGAGTAATCACATCGCCAGCCTCAAGCTTCAGGTTTGCATGGTCAAAAGGTCCGTCCTTGATGATTTCAGCAACCTTCATGCCCTTGCCCTTGAACTCAGTGTCATACAGCAGACCCAGCTGTGCTGTAGCCTCAGTCTGGGCCGATGCACCGTAGCCGGAACCGGTGTGTGAAACGTTGAGCTCACCCAGAAGTTCACTCAGCATCTCTGAGAAGTCATAGTTGTTGTCAATATGCGGCAGGAACTTTCTGTACTCCTTGCAGTACATATCCCAGTCAACGCCGTGCATGTCAGCATTGTAGAAGCGTTCCTTCTCTTCATGCCACACATAGTCAAGCATGTATTCACGCTCCTTCTGCAGGTCAATCTTAAGTTCAGCGGAATATGATACAGGCTTCAGGTTGTCACCGTCCATCTTCTTGAAGGTGCTGCCCAGCAGGAATATGGTCTTGCCATCTCCGCTTGTCATGAAGCTGCCAGCACCTGCACCCTTTGATACAAGTTTGGTTTCATGACTGCGCAGGTCCATCTTCCACAGGTCAAGAGCATTCTCAAAGCGGGAAGTATAATAGAGACTCTCACCGTCCTTTGAAAGAATGGCGCTTCCCAGCGAGCTGCTATTTGGAGTTACGCGGACAATGCGGTTCTCAATACCCTCCGGCTCAAACACAATCTTCTTGGAATCATCGGTTGCCTCATCCTTTGAATCGGCATCCTTCTTGCTGTCCTTCTTTGATGATTTCTTGGAATCTTTTTCAGCGGCTGCAGGTGCATCGGCCTTCTTTTCAACCTCCTTCAGGAGTTCGTAATCCTCTTTTGAGAGACGGAAGCGGTCATATGCATCCTGGTTCATGAATGCCAGGAACACGTCATCCTGTGAGCCCCATGAGCCATGTGAGCGCATTCCGTAGCGGTCACTCGTGAAAAGCACCGCATTGCCGTCAAGTACAAACATTGGTCTGCCGCTCATGTAGCCGCTTCCGGTCAAGTCAGTGATTTCACCGCCATCCACGCTGACAACACCTATATTATAGTAAGGGTCATGCTTGTTCGGTACATACTCAAGAGTAAAGAAACGGCCGTCCTGGCTCCAATCATAATTGAAGACATCACCCAGGTCAAACCAGCAGCTGCCGTCAGTCACCTGGCTGATCTTTCCACTCTCCATGTCAGCAACCATCAGCTTGATGCGGTCCTGCACGAATGCCAGCTTCTTTCCGTCTGGTGAGAACTTAGGGGTTGAACGCTCAACGTTCATGTCATGGAACAGAGGCTCCTCCTTAATGATTGTTGCATTAGGGAAATTCGGATCCTCATCACGTCCTATGGTCGCCTTGTAGAGCTGTGACTTTCCGTCACGGTCACTTGCATAGACAATTGAACGGTTGTCATGGCCAAAGGTCACGCTAGTCTCGGCCTGAGGGGTCTCAGTGATTTTCTTTGTAGTCTGATACTCTACTGATGTCACAAACACCTCGCCGCGAACAATGAAGGCAATCTGCTTGCCATCAGGGCTGACCGATGCATCGGTAGCACCGCTTGTCCTGGTCATGCGTTCTGGCAGATTCTCCTCGTCACGTGTCAGGCTGATTGCAACCTTCCTTGGACTGCTGCCCGGAACCTGGGTGTATATCTCACCGTCCCAAGTGTAGCACAGGGTATTGCCGCCACGGCTCAGGAAACGTACCGGATGAGTCTTGAAGTCCGATACCTGAGTAAGCTTGCCCGGCTGATCCAGCTGGAAAGAATACACATTGATGCTGGTTTGCCACCCTTCTGGCTTTGGGTAGCCGTTGCCGTCAGCAGGCTCACTCAGCAGATACACGGTCTTGCCGTCGGCTGAAAGAACCGGATTCAGGTCTTCACCCGGACGGTTGGTCAGGTTGGTATGAGTTTTCTTCTTCACATCGTACTTCCAAATGTCACGGGTAGCCGATGAGATATGATGCTTGCGCCAGGTATTCTCCATACCCTTGTTGTCCTGATACAGGAAGAAATCGCCCTTTGCGCTGTAATTGACTGCCAGGGCCGGAGTACCAAGCACCTGCACGCTCTTGCCTCCATCGGCAGGCACGCTGTAAAGTTCACCCAGGCTGGCACGCGGGAATGCCACACTCTGTGCCGGGTCCTGAATGTTGGCACTGAAGATTATCTCCTTGCCGTCCGGGGTAAAGGACTGTGGGATTTCATCAGTTGAATTGAAAGTCAGACGTGTAGCAGAGCCTCCATCTACCGATACAGAGAAGATGTCAAAGTTGCCATAGCGGTCACTTGCAAACGCAATTGTCTTGCTGTCCGGACTCCATACAGGGGTCTGTTCGTAACTGCTCTGTGTGGTCAGCTGGACAGCATCGCCACCAGCAGATGGAACCAGGTAAATGTCACCCTTGTAGCAGAATGCAATCTGCTTGCCGTCAGGTGAAATCTGAACATCACGGAGCCACATGGGCGTCACAGGGGCTGCAATTGCCCCCATTGAAGCGGCAAGAACCGCCGCTGTTATCATTTTCTTCATAGTCTTGTCTTTATTTGGAACGATTTTGGGGACAGGTCATCGAACGTTCGATGACCTGTCCCCAAAATCAGCTGAAGATTCCGATTTAATCCCAAGCCAGAGCAGAAGCGCCAAGGATGGCAGCGTCTGACTCCTTCAGTGAAGAGTACAGAATCTGAATCTTATTCTTCCAGATCTTCATCAGGTTGTCATTCATTGACTTTACAAGAGCGCCATGGAAATACTCCTTTGATTTTGCCATACCGCCAAAGATCACAATTGCCTCTGGAGCACTGAACTTCACAAAGTCAGCGAATGCACGGCCAAGCAGTGAACCTGTATAGTTGAAGATTTCAAGAGCCATCTCATCACCCTCTTTTGCTGCATCGTAAACGTCCTTTGAAGAGATCTTCTCTGGATCAAGCTGACGCAGAAGGCTGTCACGCTTGTCCTCTGCCAGCATATGACGGGCAGTGCGGGCAACACCCATAGCACTGGTATAAGTCTCAAGGCAACCCTCAAGACCACAGTTACACTTCCTGCCACCAGGAACAACGCATACATGACCAAGTTCACCGGCAAAACCGTCATGGCCATATACCATCTTTCCGTCAATGACAATACCGCTACCTACACCGGTACCAAGAGTAATCATAATGAAGTTCTTCATACCCTTAGCTGTACCGTATGCCATCTCACCCATTGCTGCAGCGTTGGCATCGTTTGTAACAGTTACAGGAAGACCAACCTCACCAGAGATCAGCTTTGCAAACTCAATGACTGTTGGCTGACCGTCAATGTATGTCCACTTAAGGTTCGGAGCATACTCAATTGTACCCTTGTAGTAGTTACCGTTAGGAGCGCCAATACCGATGCCCTTTACAGTACCCTGATCAGCAGTCTTTGCAATCAGGTCCTTGATAGCATCTGTCAGGTCCTTCAGATAATCCTTCAGTTCTGTCTGAAGAGAAGATACAACGCACTGTGCAAGTATTTCACCGTTGGCATTTACAACACCCAGCTTTGATGACTGGCCGCCAACATCAATTCCCATTACTAAATCCTGAGCCATAATTTATTTGTTTTTTGGTTTTGATCCTACAAGAGCATAGAAGAAGATATAACCGAAGCCGGCAATTACAAGCCAGTAGCTGGTCATGTAAGTAGCCTTGTCAGCAATGAAGTTCTGGATAAGTGGCAGAATACCACCACCAACTACCATTGTCATGAAGATACCCGATGCAAGAGCAGTAGCCTTGCCCAGACCCTCAACTGCAAGGTTGAAGATGCAACCCCACATTACTGAAGTGCAGAGACCAACAAGTACCAGCAGAAGAGCTGCTACAGGAACTGTCTCCATACCAAAGCCGTGACCGTTGAATACAGGCATTGAAACCAGAGTCTCCTTTGAAGAGAAGATTGCGCAGAGTACCAGGAGCAGTGTCACACCTGAAGTAACTGCCAGCTGAACGCGGCTTGAAACCTTACCGCTGATGAGTGAAGAAGCAAAACGGCCAATCAGCATCAGGAACCAGTATGAACCTGCGCAGAAACCGGCAATGGCAGCAGCGTTGCCGCTCAGGCCACCACCCTTGGCTGTTGCATCAGAAAGGTAAAGGTTAAGTGTACCAGGAGTACCAACCTCAACACCTACATAGCAGAAGATTGCAAATACACCCATGATGAAGTGACGGTACTTCCAAGGATTTGGAACGTCCTTGTCATCGGTTGTAGCAGCTGTATCAGGATCAACCAGGGTAAGGAAGTTGATTACTACGAATGCAAGTACGAATACTGCCATTGCAATGTAGAGAACCAGGTTGATGTCCTTGAAGGCTGTAGCAGGAGTGATGGTACCGATCAGGGCACCTACCAGCATAGGAGTCAGTGTACCCATCAGTGAGTTGAAGGTACCACCAATCTGTACGAACTGGTTACCACGCTTGCTGTCACCGCCAAGAAGGGTCAGCATAGGGTTTACAACTGTGTTCAGCATACATACTGAGAAACCAGAGATGAATGCACCCAGCAGGTAAACAAAGTAGCTTGCAGGAATACCTGTGTTTGCTGGATTGACACCAATCACACCTGAAAGGTACTGAACGAATACGCCCAGGAAACCAACGGTGATTGCAATGAGGATGGTCTTCTTTGAGCCGTTCTTGTACAGCATCTTACCTGCAGGGATACCCATGAACAGATAAGCAAGGAAGTTCATCATGTTACCCATCATACCAAGGGCGTTAGAGCCGTTGATACCTGGCTGGTTCTTCCAGATGTTAGCTACTGGAGCGGCAAGGTTGGTAACAAAGCCCACCATACCGAACAGGAATATCATTGTGATAATGGCAACGATATTCTGATTTTTCTTTTCAGACATAGTTTTTGAGTTTTTTAATTATTAAATGATTTCAGTTCAATTCCTTTCTCTTTGTCTCCCACGTCTGGAGAACATTCATGTAGTACGAGCGGAATTTATCCCATCTATAATAATGTGGATACTCCCTACCCTTTGCATCGGTGTAGCAGTCAAACGGGAGCGATGCGTCCTTCTCATTGAGACGTGGCTTCACGAGCAGCGTGCCCTGCCTGTCACGGTAGAACGCCAACTGAAGGTTACTTGCCATAGCCACAATATCGTATGCAACCCACTTGTCTGCAATATGCTCAAAATCCTCAACCTCCCATGCACAGTCATTTATCTGCATCAGACATACCAGAGGATACAGATATGTGTCATGTCCGTACCTGAGGTTAGCGCTTACACCGTTGCCGGCAATTGCAGCATCGGCCTGGTCAAGGATGTTCTGCAGCAGCGTTGAGACACCGTAAGGCACCACACTGCCAGTCACAGGAGTGAATGCAGAGACAGAATACCAGTAGGCGTTGTTCGTAAGGAACATGTCATACCACTCCTGATACGTAAATACATCATTCAGATCGATGCCCAGGTCGTGGCTCTGCATGTTGGCAGCCAGGTCATACAGCTTTGTGTATAATGTTGACGACATATCCTGAATCATAACCGTGGCATTCTGCGATGCGCTGCCCGGAACCGGTCCGCCCATGCCCATCATAGGGAACATACGGGTCTCTACACGGCTTTCATACCTTGTTATAAATGTGGTATCCTTGAAGAGAGCCGTCATCAGACGCTCCGGATGGGTAAGTTTTGCGCAGAGTGCAGAATGTGCCTGGCTTCTTTCACGGCCGTTCCTGAATGAGTTGATCTCACTGTCCCAGTGGGTCAGATACTGGGAATCAACGCCGCTGCCGTCATACTTTATCTCAAGACCGGGCCTCATGCGGGCAATTTCAGACACACCCGACATCATGCTGAGGATTACTCTTGGCACGGTTGTGGAACGGGCCTCAATGCGTCCCTTTCCGGAAAATATCTCCGGATAGCTCTCAACCATTCTGCGGGCGATGCCCCTATGCTGGCGCATACCCTTCTGGGTGACATCGCCCAGACGGCCCTCTGCATCGTTCATCATGATCTCAACTCTGTCAAGCACAGTCTTTCCGAAGTCTGTCAGGACGCCCTTGTCCTGTGCAGCCTTCAGGATATCATACGGCTGATGATACTGCGGGGCATCCACCAGATACCGGGAGCCATGGCGTGCGTAGGTGCTAATATAAAACGGCTTGAATCCCTTTGGAGCCTTTTCTGAAGGCTCATCAGGGGCAATGTATTCTGTCATTGAACCGCCCATCTTATAGACATTACTGTCATTGATGTCAGCAGGTTTCAGTACTTGGGCCCATAATCCTGCAGTTGAAAAAGCAAGGAAAAGGCCTGCGGATATTACTCTTCTCATTGGCGATAATCGTTCTTTCAAGGCAAATATATACAAAAATGAAAGCAGCCGCAAACAATTACAAAATAAGATTAATCAATAATTGCAGAATGCATTATTTTAGTTACATTTGTACGATAATAGCATAAGTTGGATAGCTTTGCATTAAAACCGAGTATCAACTAAATCAAATTATAACAGAAATGAACAGCAAAGAACTGATGAACAAGGCAGCGGACAATATCCGTATCCTTGCAGCCTCTGCGGTCGAGAAGGCCAAGAGCGGTCACCCAGGCGGTGCCATGGGTGGTGCAGATTTCATTAACGTGCTCTTCAGCGAGTACCTTGAGTATGATCCAAAGAACATGACCTTTGAGGGTCGTGACCGTTTCTTTCTGGATCCAGGCCACATGGCTCCTATGCTCTATGCTCAGCTTGCTCTTACCGGCAAGTTCAGCCTTGAGGAGCTGCAGACCCTGCGTCAGTGGGGCTCACCTGTAACAGGTCACCCAGAACTTGAGGTTGCACGCGGCATTGAGAACACATCAGGTCCTCTTGGCCAGGGTCATGTATTCGCTGTAGGTGCTGCAATTGCAGAGAAGCATCTGGCAGCACTCCTTGGCGAGGAGGTCATGAACCACACCATCTACGCATACATTTCAGACGGTGGTATCCAGGAGGAGATCTCACAGGGCGCTGGCCGTATTGCCGGTACTCTTGGTCTTGACAACCTGATCATGTTCTATGACTCAAATGACATCCAGCTCTCAACAGAGTGCGCAGTAGTTACCTCAGAGGACACAGCTGCCAAGTACCGTGCATGGGGCTGGAACGTTCTTGAGATCTGCGGAAATGACGTTGATGAGATCCGTGGCGCACTGAACATGGCAAAGAGCTGCAAGGGCAAGCCATCACTCATTATTGGTAAGACAATCATGGGTAAGGGTGCCCTGAAGGCAGACGGTTCAAGCTACGAGCGCAACTGCAAGACTCACGGTGCTCCTCTTGGCGGCGATGCATTCTCAAATACAATCAAGAACCTGGGCGGTGACCCAGAGAACCCATTCCAGATCTTCCCAGAGGTACAGAAGCTCTATGCAGACCGCGCAAAGCAGCTGCGTAAGATCATGGATGCCAAGTATGCAAAGAAGGCAGCATGGGCAGCAGCCAACCCAGAGAAGGCAGAACTTCTCAAGGAGTGGTTCAGCGGCAAGGCTCCAAAGATTGACTGGAGCAAGGTTCAGCAGAAGGCAGACGATGCTACACGTTCTGCATCGGCAGCAGTTCTGGGCCAGCTTGCACAGCAGGTTCCAAACATGATCTGCGCCAGCGCTGACCTGAGCAACTCAGACAAGACAGACGGCTTCCTTAAATATACAAAGGATATGGTCAAGGGCGACTTCAGCGGTGCCTTCTTTGAGGCAGGTGTTGCTGAGCTCACAATGGCTTGCTGCTGCATCGGTATGGCACTGCACGGCGGTGTTATCCCAGCTTGCGGTACATTCTTTGTATTCTCAGACTACATGAAGCCAGCCGTACGTATGGCTGCCCTGATGGAGCTGCCAGTCAAGTTCATCTGGACTCACGATGCATTCCGCGTTGGTGAAGATGGTCCTACCCATGAGCCAGTTGAGCAGGAGGCACAGATCCGTCTTATGGAGAAGCTGAAGACTCACAAGGGCAAGAACTCAATGCTCGTTGTACGTCCAGCTGACTCTGATGAGACAACAGCATGCTGGAAGCTTGCAATGGAGAACACAACCTCTCCTACAGGTCTTATCTTCAGCCGCCAGAACATCAAGACCCTGCCCGCAGGCACAGACTACTCACAGGCAGCCAAGGGTGCTTATGTAGTAGCAGGTTCTGATGAGAACTATGACGTAATCCTTCTGGCTTCAGGTTCTGAGGTTGCAACTCTGGTAGCAGGTGCTGAGCTCCTGCGCGCAGACGGCATCAAGTGCCGCATCGTAAGCGTTCCTTCTGAGGGTCTGTTCCGCAGCCAGTCAAAGGCATACCAGCGCAGCATCCTGCCTGGCAACAAGCGCAAGTTCGGTATGACAGCCGGTCTTCCTGTAAACCTTGAGGGCCTTGTAGGCGCCAACGGTACAGTATGGGGTCTGAGCTCATTCGGCTTCTCTGCTCCTTACAAGGTGCTTGATGAGAAGCTGGGCTTCACTGCTCAGAACGTTTACGACCAGGTTAAGAAAATGCTGAAGAAGTAATCATCATGATAGGATTGGCTAGTGATCACGCTGCATTCCCTTTGAAGGAATTCGTCAAGCAGTATCTGACAGAGAAGGGTCTGGAGTTCAAGGACTACGGAACCTACACTGAGGACAGCTGCAACTATGCTACATTCGGCCACGCACTGGCTGAAGGCATTGAGAAGGGCGAGGTTGAGAAGGGCATTGCAATGTGTGGCAGCGGCGAGGGCATCAGCATGACCCTGAACAAGCATCAGGGCATCCGCGCAGGCCTTTGCTGGATTCCAGAGATTGCTCACCTTATCCGTCAGCACAACAATGCAAACGTCCTGGTAATGCCAGGACGTTTCATTGACAATGACATGGCAAGCAAGATCATGGATGAGTACCTGAACACCCCGTTTGAGGGTGGACGCCATCAGCAGCGCATTGATGACATCCCTGTAAAGAAGTAAACTGCACAGTACAATGATAAAAAGAGAGGGCAACCCTGACGGTTGTCCTCTCTTTTAGTTCTGTGGTATTCGTTACAGAAATTACTCAGCTGCCTCTGAGGCTGTAGGAAGCTCCTCAATTGGAGCATCATATACAGGAGCGTTCGATGGATTTACCATCATCTGCTCTGCAGCAGAGTTCATCATAACTGAACCTGACTCAATTGACTTTGGCTTAGCCACATAAGCAGTTACAATGCTGAGCAGTGCAATTGCGCAGATAAGAGTCCAGGTTGACTTCTCAAGGAAATCTGTGGTCTTACGTACACCCATGATCTGGTTTGATGATGAGAAACCGGCAGCAAGACCGCCACCCTTAGAGTTCTGGATTGTGACTACAAAGCAGAGTAAAACTGCAAGAATCACGATTACTATAAGCAGTACTGAATACATCTTATTTTGTTTTATTTATTTTTACAAGTTTTTCCAAATACCGGATTTGGTCTGCAAAGTAAGCGCTTTTATTTGGGAAATTCAAATATAATGACTGAATTATTTCCAAAGCACGCTCATACTGATGCTGACGGATAAGGATTCGGGCAAGGGTTTCAGTAAACATCTCATCCTGGAAGCTTTCCTCTGCCCCCTCCTCATCGTCGTCTGAAAGCGGCTGTTCCTCCTCATCAGGGGCAAGTTTCAGGTCAAGTTCCGCTCCGCTGTCAAGGAAACGTGAAATCAGGTCATCCTGGGGAGTCTCCTCTTCTGGCTCTTCTGCTTCAAGTGCCAGTAAATCATAATGCGGCTGAACTGCATAGAGAGAATCCACCGAGTCGTGCAGGTCAGCATCGCCCAGGAAAGCATCCAGAATGGCCATTGTCCTGTCCTGCGCACCAGACGACAGGAAATTCTGAATTTCATCCTTACCGGCAAACAGCGGCAGATAACGGACTATTGCGCTCTGCAGTGCCGGGCTCTGCAGACGCTTCAGGTTCATCAGATAAAGCGCGGCTACACTCTTGCTTGCAGGAGTCTGCTGCAGAAGAGCCTCAAGCTGTCCCAGAGTTTCCTGATTCAGCCCGGACGGATTCTTCACAAGATTTGCCAGAAACGCCCTGTCCATGATTACCAGTTAGCTACCGATGCATTGAAAATCTGGTCCACAATCTCATCAATCATCTGCTGCACAAGCTCCTCCTGGACTGCAGAGAGCTGCTGGCCGGATTCATACTCACGGGTTGCAGAGAAGGACTTGTCAAAATCCTCATTGTGATTCTTTGTATTCACATACTTGACATGGACAGTCATCCTGAGCTGTACCATCGATGAGTATCCGTCAGAAGAGACCGCCTTGTTGGTCTGGTCATAGCCGGTAATCTCACCAGAGAACTGCAGGTCACCGTCACGCTTTACCTGACGCAGTTTAGTCTGGCGTACAAAGATGTCACTTATAGAGTTGTTGAACATTGACGCCATAGGGCCCCACTGATAGGCAGCACGGTTTGAGAACGGCTCAATTGTCAACGTCTTTGTAGTATTGTAGTCTATTGACGCACCGTTGAATTTATATGACGGAATGCACTGGACTGCCAGCACAAGGACTGTCAGCAAGCACACTGCCGATGCTATTCGTCTTTTCATCTTCACTCCAGATTGTATTCCTTGATTTTCCTGTACAGCGTTCTCTCTGATATGTTCAGGTCCTTTGCCGCGTTCTTCCTCTTGCCGGAATGCTTTGCCAGGGCACGTCTTATCAGATCCTTCTCCACCTCATCAACAGAGAGAGTCTCCTCAACATAGACCTCTGTATCCTGAATGTCATCGGCTATGGACTGACGCGCAGGAGCTACCGGCTCTGCATGTGTGACAGAGTGTCCCTGCAGAATCTGTATTGGCTGACTGTCATGATGCGATGCCTGCTCATGATTGTCCTTGCTCATCCTGCTCACCTGAGCCTTCAGGTCCGTAATGTCGCGGCGCATGTCAAAGAGCACCTTATATAAAATCTCACGCTCGTTCTCAAATGAGTTCTCCTGATGCTGGGTACCCAGAGCCACAGGCAGCATTCTGGAGCGGTTGTCAGGAAGGAACTCCTTAAGCATCTGAGCAGTCACTACCCTTGGTTCCGGAACCATGATGGACATCTGCTCTGTTATGTTCTTCAGCTGGCGGATATTTCCCGGCCAGTAGTAGCTGGCAAGCACCTCACGGGCATCGTCAGCAAGCTGAAGCTGCGGCATGTGGTATTTTACGGAACAGTCAGAGGCAAACTTGCGGAAAAGCAGCAGTATGTCATTGCCTCTTTCCCTGAGTGGCGGGACCTTGATAGGTATGGTACTGAGCCTGTAGTACAAGTCTTCCCTGAAGCGCCCCTTCTCAATGGCCTCTGCCAGATTGACATTTGTTGCAGCTACAATGCGAACGTCAGTCTTCTCAACCTTTGAAGAGCCTACCTTTATGTATTCACCGGACTCAAGGACACGCAAAAGACGCGCCTGGGTAGCCAGCGGCAGTTCTGCCACCTCATCAAGGAATATTGTTCCGCCATTGGCCTCTGCAAAGTAACCCTTGCGTTCGTTGATGGCTCCGGTAAATGCACCTTTTTCATGGCCAAAGAGCTCAGAATCAATGGTTCCCTCAGGGATAGCACCGCAGTTTACAGCTATATATTGTTTTGATTTCCTGATACTTCCTGCGTGAATAATCTTAGGAAAGCTCTCTTTTCCAGAGCCGCTCTCTCCGGTAACCAGCACAGCAAGGTCTGTTGGCGCAACCTGAATGGCCACGTCTATCGCCCGGTTCAATTCCACAGAGTTTCCAACAATCTGGAACCTGCGCTTCATATTCACTACCTCTTCTGTATTCATTTTAATCCTACGTTTCCAAGAACTGACAAAATTACAGATTTTCCATCATTAGTACAATTCCAGCAACCATATTTACATTCTATTCATTATAAAAGAGGTAAATTAATATTTTACCATTATCTTTGTAATGACATGAAACTACCATCAGGAGCATTCCCGGACAAAGAGGAACAGGAGCTGTTCATCAGCACCTACCGTCAGCTGGCGGAAGGCACTGCCTCTATGTTCACACGAAAGCAGTGGAAAGAGATCAGAAACACCGTAAGAAGGGGCATCCTGGCCGGAGCCTACGGACGTGACCAGCATGGAGTGGACACTCTGCTGCATAGCCTGGGAACATGCCTTGCCCTGACTAATGAGGTTGGTCTGAAGCAGCCGTCCCTGCTGACGGTGATGCTTGCCCCGATAATTGAGAGCGGCATTCTTGACATAGCAGAGGTACGCAGCCTGTACGGAGAGGACACGGCGCATCTGCTGGAGTGTCTTGGACGCGTCAAGAAACTATACTCAGAGCATGACTCCCTGCAGGACGAGAACTTCCGCAAGCTGCTGCTCTCATTCGCTGAAGACATACGCGTAATCATCTGCCTCATTGCAGACCGTTACGTGCTTCTCAGGATGCTCAACCATTCTACTGATACGGAATACCGGTCACACGTAGTACAAGAGTGCAACCTGCTCTACACCCCAATGGCCCACAGACTTGGTCTATACGCCATAAAGAGTGCGCTTGAGGACATGGCTGTCAAGTATGAGCACAGGGATGTCTATGACGACATAGCCCATCAGCTATCTGACACCAAACGTGCGCGCGATGCCTACATGGAGGCCTTCATGGAGCCACTGCGCAAGCGTCTTGACGAGACCCACATGAAGTACGTCATGAAGGGCCGCACCAAGTCCATATCAAGTATCTGGAACAAGCTGAAGAACCAGAACACCACGGTTGACAAGATTTATGACCTGTTTGCCATCCGCATTATAATCGATGCCCCACTTGAGAAGGAGAAGGCACTCTGCTGGCATGCATACAGCATCGTCACGGACATGTACCAGCCTAACCCCAAGCGCCTGAAGGACTGGCTGAGCATTCCAAAGAGCAATGGCTACGAATCACTGCACATAACCGTTTACGGTCCTGAGAACCGCTGGGTTGAGGTCCAGATACGCACCCGCCGCATGGATGAGATTGCAGAGAGGGGCATCGCCGCACACTGGGCATACAAGGGCATCAAGAGCGAGGGCGCCGCAGACCGCATAATGGCCGGCATACGTGAGGTGCTTGAGACAAACTCATCGCCTGACGAGCTCATGAAGGACCTATCAATGGGTCTTTACAAGGAAGAGATATTTGTCTTTACCCCGAATGGCGACGTCCACAAGCTTCCAAAGGGAGCAACCGTACTGGACTTTGCATTCGGAATACATACCAAGCTTGGACTCTCATGCGTGGGCGCCCATCTTGGAAACCGCAACGTCAAGATAAACCACGTGCTGCACAGCGGTGACACGGTAGAGATACTGACATCGCCGCAGCAGACTCCAAAGCCTGACTGGCTCAACATAGTGGTCACCTCAAGGGCCAAGATGCGCATCCGGCAGGGCATGAAGGAGATTGAGAACCGCGAATCGCTTGTAGGACGCGAGCTGTTGCAACGCCGTTTCAAGAACCGCAAGATTGAGATTGGCGAGAGTGAGATGGCCCGCCTGATACTGAAGATGGGCTACAAGTCACAGTCGCAGTTCTTCCACGCACTCAGCACAGAGGCAATCACCGTTGACCAGGTACTGGCCACGTATGAAGAGATGCATACTGCCGCAGAGCAGGAGCAGCACAAAGCCCAGGACTTCAACCTTGAACAGAGCCGCTTCAACCAGTTTCAGAATGAAGACGGAAAGTCAGAAGAGGATGTTCTGGTGATTGGAGAGAACCTTAAGGGCGTTGATTTCAAGCTTGCAGGATGCTGCCACCCTATCTACGGCGACAACGTGACCGGATTTGTCAGCATCAGCGGAGGCATGAGAATCCACCGCTCGGAGTGTCCGAACCTGAAACGCATGCAGGAGCGATATCCTTACCGCATCGTACGCGCCCGCTGGGCAGGCAAGAGCGGCAGCCAGTACAACATAACCCTGCGTGTAGTGGGCGTTGACGACATTGGTATTGTATCAAACATTTCAAGCATAATAAACAAGGAGCGTGACACCCTGCTGCGCTCAATAAGCATAGACTCAAACGACGGTCTGTTCCAGGGCCAGCTGACAGTCCAGGTCAGTGACCTCAGTTCGCTGAAGACGCTCATCAGGAAACTGCAGCAGGTCAAGGGAGTAAAGCAGGTTGACCGTGCATCATAAAACAACAGGAAAAGAGATGAAAAAGGCAACATTGATCATAGCAGCACTGCTGATGGCATCGGGCCCGGCAGGAGCACAGGAAGGAAAGCGTCTTCTGACAATGGAGGAGGCCGTTCTTGGAACTGGGCTTGCAGTCCAGCGCATCTACCCAGAGTGGGCAAGTGACTCAAAGAGTTTCCATTACACCCAGAGTGGCCAGACCACCAACACCATCTTTGTGAGCAACGGCAAAAAGACCACGGAAAAAATCACCGTGCCATCTTCAGGCAATCCGGGCACCGTAAGCAAGAGATATTACGTAACCCTGAAAGACGGGAACATCTACTATTCAACAGACGGAAAAGAGCAGATTGCCATCACCTCATACACAGAACCGGGAATTGTATGCGGTGAAAGTGTCAGCCGCAACGAATTCGGCATAAACGGAGGCATATTCATTTCACCGGACAGTTCAAAGATTGCGTTCTATAAGAAGGACGAGAGCCGCGTGACACTGTTTCCTCTGCTTGACATAACCACCCGCACAGGTACCCTGCGTGAGATACGCTACCCAATGAACGGCATGGAGTCAGAGTTCGTGTCACTGGGCGTCTATGACATCAGCACAAAGAAGACCGTCTGGATGGACGTCACGGACTTTGATGCAGAACGTTATCTGACGAACATCACATGGGGACCGGCATCGGACCGCATCTACATACAGGTACTTGACCGTGCGCAGAAGCACATGCATCTGAACGAATACGATGCCACCACAGGCCGTTTCCTGCGCACATTGCTGACAGAAGAAAACAGCCGTTTCGTTGAGCCACAGTGGCCTCTGCGCTTCATTGAGGGCGATGCGGACAGTTTCATTTACCAGACAGACAACCGCACCGGCTACAAGGAGCTGTTCCTATGCTCGCTGAAAGGCGGAGAACCAAAGCGCCTGACCAGGCTCGATGCAGACTGCGAATACCTGACACAGCGCGGACGCTACATATTCTACTATTCAGCAGCGGTATCTCCGGTTGAGAGACACCTTTACAGGACTGACATCAAGAACGGAGCCACGATAAGGCTTACCAAGGCAGAGGGATGGCACACATGTACCATCAGCCCTGACGGCAAGTACTTTACAGACAGCTATACATCACTGAAGAATCCCGGCATCACCGTTTACGGAAAGACAGACGGCAAGTCTGCACTGACAGAGATTTTCAAGGCAATTGACCCTTCTGATGCCCTTGACTACGGCGAGATTGAGATGGGCACAATAAAGAGTGCAGACGGCAAGTATGACAACTGGTACCGTCTGATCAAGCCTCTTGACTTTGACGAGTCAAAGAAATATCCGGTAATATTATATGTATATGGCGGCCCACACACACAGCTTGTTACAGACGCATACCAGGCTCAGTTGCGCCGCTGGGAAATGTACATGGCACAGCGCGGATACGTGGTATTCGTGATGGACAACCGCGGAACTCCTAACCATGGTGCTGAGTATGAGAAGGCCATACACCGTCAGTGCGGTCAGGTTGAGATGCAGGACCAGATGAAGGGCATGGAGTGGCTCATGTCACACAGCTGGGTTGACAGAGACCGCATAGGCGTTCACGGATGGAGCTACGGTGGATTCATGACCATATCACTCATGACAACCTACCCTGACGTATTCAAGGTTGGCGTTGCCGGAGGTCCTGTCATTGACTGGAAATGGTATGAGGTAATGTACGGCGAGCGTTACATGGAGACTGAGGCCACAAATCCTGACGGCTTTGCACTGACCAGCCTTATTGACAAGGCACCTAACCTAAAGGGCAAGCTGCTCATCTGCCAGGGAGCCATTGACAACACCGTGGTATGGCAGCACAGCCTGAGCTTCATAGAGAGCTGCATCAAAAACGGTGTTCAGGTTGACTACTTCCCATACCCTACCCATGAGCACAATGTCTCAGGCAAGGACCGCGTCCACCTGATGCAGAAGGTGACAGACTATTTTGAAGACTATCTGAAATAATCCAATCATTAATAATAACTACAAAAAAAATCTATGAAAAAAAGCAGTTTTCTGATCATGTGTCTGGCTGCAGGCCTTATGGTTCCAGCCAGCGCAGATGCCGCAAAGAAGAAGGCTCCTGCAGACAAGACAGGCAAGTACATCTTCAACAGCCAGGCAAACCCTTATCTGCCACTCTGGGAGCATGTTCCAGACGGCGAGCCTAAAGTATTTGAGGATCCAGACAATCCAGGTCATTACCGTGCATACATCATCGGTTCACACGATGTAAGGTTCGGCAGCTACTGCGGTCCGGATATCCGTGCATGGTCTGCCCCTATTGAGGATCTGTCACAGTGGCGTGACGAAGGCCCAATCTTCACATACTTCATCAACGACCAGTGGGACGTAATGTATGCTCCAGACCTTGTAGAAGTTGATGAAAACGGAAAGAAGGTATATTACCTGTACCCACACAGCCGTGGTGCACGTCGTGAAGCAATGGTCTGCAAGGGTGACCGTCCTGACGGCCCATTCACCCCGCTCAACCTGAATGCCGAGGGTACTGCTACGATTCCAGGTAGCTGTATTGGTTTTGACCCATCAGTAATCATTGAGAAGGTAACTGACAAAAATGATCCTGACTACGAAAGAGGCTGGCGTGCTTACGGTTACTGGGGCTTCCAGCACTCAACTGCAGCACAGCTTGACCCAGAGACAATGTACTCAGTACGTCCAGGTACAGAACCAATTGATTACTTCATGCCGGCAAGCTCACGTTACGGTGTGGTACGTGACCCGGCCGGAACAGTTTACCCTGCTCTTGCAGAAGGACAGGATCCAGGTGACTTCAACTTCTTTGAGGCTTCATCAATCCGTCAGGTTGGCAACAAGTTCGTCATGATTTTCTCAGGTTACTCTGGTCCTGACTACGGTCTTGGCAGTACAAACTCTGCTCTGCGTTACTGCTACGCTGACTCTCCTCTGGGCCCATGGCGCAGCGGTGGTGTTGCAGTTGACTCACGTGGTGTCGTTCTAAACGAGGATGGTACCAAACTGACAACAACGAACTCTGCCCATAACACCCATGGCAGCATTGAGAAGATCGGTGACCAGTGGTATATCTTCTACCACCGTCCACCACGTGGCTTTGGTAATGCACGTCAGGCAATGGTTGCTCCTGTCAAGATTGAATATGACGAGAAGTCAGTTGCCGATGGCGGTAAGGTTCGTCTCACAGCATACGACCCATACGCACCAGACGGCAAGTGGACAGCAAAGGCATCAAACGGTGACGAATATACCGGTGCAGAGGTTACCTCAGAAGGCTTCCACATCTACGGTCTGGATCCATACCGTTACTACTCTGCCGGTTATGCCTGCTACATGTCTGATCCAGGCTGCATGCAGGACACATGGCATGTTTGGGACAATGCCATGGACCTGACAAACCTTAAGAACGGTTCAATTGTAGGTTTCAAGTACTTTGGCTTTGGCGGTCTGAAGAAGGCATCAAAGGGTGTTCAGCCATTTGCCGGCACAAAGAAGGGCAACAAGACAGCAATCAACATCTTCATTACACCGCAGACAACCGCTGCATTCAAGATCAAGGTCATGATGGACGGCCCTTGGGCAAACAGCACATGGAACGGCAAGCAGATTGCAGTGATCAATGTTCCTGCAGGTTCTGCGTCAAAGGTGACATGCTTTACAGCAGACGTTGCACAGTATGTTGACCAGCTTGGCGGCAAGCACGCCATCTACCTGGTAGCAGAGGGCCCTGACGGCAATCTGTTTGACATGCAGGGCATTGGCTTCAGCAAGAAGGGCCAGGCTCTGGAGCGTCCGGTTGCTCCTACACTCTCTGTAAAGGTTGACGGCAAGAGCGTTGAGATGCCAGAAATCCCAGTACGTTCAACAGAGCGTAACGGTATTGTCAAGGAGAACATCTACAGCATCGGCGTTGAAAGCGCAGCAAACGTAACAGTTACAGCTTCTGATCCAAGTGTCAAGTATGAGGTGACAAAGGGTACCGGCGATGTATTCTACACCATCAAGGCTTCATACGCCGGCCAGGAGAAGATCTACAATGTAGAGAAACCGGCTCCTCAGCCACAGAGGCCAATGAGAAGATGACACTCATCCCTAAGGATATTATTGATGACACCGACACCCTGTTTCTTGACAGGGACGGTGTCATTAATGTTTTACGCCCGGCAGACTACGTAAAATGCTGGAAAGAGTTCCAGTTCTGTGACGGTATTCTTCAGGAACTTGCAGAATGGAGCAAACACTACAGACACATTCTGATTGTGACCAACCAGCGCGGCGTCGGCAAAGGACTCATGACAGAGCAGGACCTTGAAGACGTTCACTCACGCATGGTCTCAGAGATAGAGAAGGCTGGCGGCCGCATAGACCGCATCTACGTATGTACGGCTGTTGACAATACAGACCCCATGCGCAAGCCATCGCCGGGAATGGCACAGCAGGCTTTACATGATTTTCCAGACATTGACCTGAGGCATTCCCTGATGATAGGTGACATGCCGTCCGATGCCGAATTTGCCCGCAACGCAGGCATCCGCTATACCCTGATTCTTTGATCCTGCGGCATATAGGACGAAAAAAAATAGTACTATTTTCAGTTGATTGATATTAAATGTTATATTTGCAACCAATTATGAAACACATAGGTCACATATCGTTCTGGATTTTCCTGGTATCACAGATGCTGCGGGTAGCTAACTGTCCTGCACAAGAACTGGACAATAGCACCCTGATGCGCTATGCAGGAAACATACATCAGTTCAACCAGATTTTTCCACAGGAGAAGGTCTATCTACAGTTTGACAACACAGCTTACTTTCAGGGTGAGACCATCTGGTTCAAGGCATTTGTGGTGACTGCAACAACGCTTCAGAGAGCCCCTAGTGGCGTGTTGTACGTTGAACTGCTGTCACCGTCAGGTGAAGTTTTGCAACAGCAGAAACTTAAGATTGTTGCTGGACAATGTGATGGAAGTTTTGACCTGGTTGACGGCGGCACTCGTCAATCCAGAGAGAAACGCGGCATGGTAAACTATCCAAGCGGATTCTATGAGGTCAGGGCCTACACTCAGTACATGCTCAATTTTGACCAAAGCATCATGTTCTCAAGAGTCTTCCCCGTTTATGCCCAACCGGAAAAAGAGGGCCAATATGACGAATCACTGCTGTTCGGAGACCTGGACAGAAACTGGGGAAATTTGCGTGAAGGCAGCATCGCTCCAGGCAGGAAGGATAAGGTCACTGTCACATTATATCCAGAAAGCGGACATTATGTAAAGGGACTTGAATCAGTATTTGCTTTTGAAGCCGTTGACCAGTATGGCATTGGCGTTGATGGCAAAATCATTGACCGCAACAGTTCTGAGGTACTGGCAGAAACCGTACATGATGGTATGGGAAGACTTGTCCTTTCCGGCAATGACAACAGGAATCTGGTTTTTGAAAGTGAGCGTGGCAGGACTCCTGTAGCATTGCCACAGGCCGAGCGGAGCGGATGGAATCTGTCTGTTAACGGCATTGCGTCAGACAGGATTGACCTTTCTTTGAATTGTTCTTCAGACCAGGTAACGGCAGACTCTCTTGGGCTGTCCGTAACCTGCAGGGGGGAGCTTGTGCATTTCTGTACCATCCCCGCCCAGCAGGGTATCACCTCAATGGATGCCAGCGAATGGCCAGTTGGAGTATGCAGGATTGTTTTGTTCAACAATGATGGGCATGTCCTGGCTGCCAGAAGCATCTTCCACGGTCAGATTGGACATAGAACCCCGTCACTTGTTGCAGAAAAAGTGACCATGAACAAGAATCCATTTGCCCTTCAGAAAATATCGCTGAATCTGAAAGACCAGTACGGCAATGCATTCAGAGACCGTTTCTGCCTGTCAATAAGAGATGGCGCGGACTACGGAAACGGTTACAGTGACAATCTGCTTACCGACCTTCTGCTCTCTTCTGACCTGAAGGGGTATATCAGGAAGCCAGACTTCTATTTTGAGTCCGACGATGCCGTTCACAAAGAAGCGCTGGACCTGCTGCTGATGATCCATGGATGGGAACGTTATGATTGGAGCATCATGACTGGCAATGCAGAATTTGCAGAAAGACACAGACTTGAAGAAAAACTGAGTCTGAATGGCTGGGTGAACGCCATGAGTTCCAGAAAACCTATAGAGGGCATCAAGGTATTGGCATCACTGACTCCTCAGGAAAACAAGGAACAGCTGGAGTTGTTTGAGTATGTCACCACTCCGTCTGGTTACTTTGGCTTTGACATAAGTGATTTCTGGGGTAAGGGTGATTTTACGGTAAAGCTCTCTACAACAAAGAAAAGTGGAAGTCCAAAGGAAAAGAATGCAAGAATCAGCATGGAACGTTCCGGCATTCCAGAAGCCAGACAAATGGTGCCACAAGAATTCTTTCTTGGAGAAAACAGGCAATCAAAAGTAATTGTACATGAAGACATTGATGAAGAAGATTATCCTACAATAATTGGTTCAGACGGAGTCGTACTTGACGATGTTGACATAACTGCCAAGAGACAGTTCATTGACTATGATACATTCAAGGCCTTTGACGCCATGAAGGATACTGAGCTGGAACTTGACAAGGGTGAATACACTACCGATATTTATGGATATCTCCTTGAGAAGGGTCTTAACATCGATATGGCTTATGTGGCAACGTTTGCATCATTATCGGGCAATGGTAATTATTACGATTCATTTGACAATCTCACTATGAATGGACGTGGTGTCCTCCTATATATCCACAACAAGAGTAAGGCAGTGTACAATCCTCCTTTTGACCTGGGGTTGAATATTGACATGATAGACGTAAAGAGTATCCTGGTCTATGATAAGCCCATGACAAGAAAATATATGAGTCAGTTCATACCCCTTCTGGAAGAGTTGGCAAGGAAGCATGCTGACATAGATTACATAATCAAGAAAGAGACTGACTACAAAAAATACTATCTGATTGACGTCCTGGTCAAGGAAGATCATGAATTGAAGACAAAGAAAGAAATCAGGAACATTGGAAAGAGAGTGACCAATTACAATGGTTTCACTGAGACAGCATCATTCTATGCCCCCACATATCCTGACGGTCCAATCCCCGGTGACGTTGATTACCGCCGCACGCTGTACTGGAACCCTAACGTGATAACGGACAGCCTGGGCTACGCAGAGGTGGAGTTCTACAACAACTCCTACTCCACCCACTTCAACGTGAGCGGAGCAGGCATCACCGCCAGCGGCACGCCATACGTGCTGGACCAGGACTTCTGACGCAGAAACAACAAAATGCCCGATTTTTTGTTTCTGCGTCATAATACGTAACTAAAATATAAATACCATAATATTTTAATCTAATGAAGCGCTATATAAGGAACATAGTTAAAACAATCTTGCTTGCGTGTATTTCACTGCGTGTTTCTGCATATTCTTCAATGCATGTTTATGTCTGCATCAGTCAGCCGGATCACATGGGAATTGCGAATGCTGATGCATCAGATCTGGTCGGCTTTGGGCCAAGACTGAACACTATTTCTGTAGAGGATTATCTGGAAGGCGAAGCCTGGAGCAGAGCAGTTGCCCCAGAAGTAGATAGTGGAAACCGTATCAGTACTGCAAACTACTTTGCGCGCACAATTCTTGATTATTATCCGGACGATGCCCAGATTGGTATTGTCATGTACACGCCAACAGAAGGAGATGACTTTGGAAAACTGCTGTCTGTCTGCAGCGACATCCAGAAAACCTCAACGATAGAAGGTGTCTTGTCAGACCCGTCAGGCATCGATGACAGTTCCTGGAACAAGTTTGCAGAAAACGCATACAATTTCATTGTCAGTGAACTGTCCATAAACAGAACCGAAATGCCACTTGTAACCGGTAGTCTTTTGGCCAGGGATCGCCAGTCCGAATATTATTCTGCATCAGAATACCGTTTTATCGGCAAGAGGCTTGCCGAGCAGATGCTCACGGCAAAAGGAATCCCTGTCTGGGAACAGAATGGCAACAACTATGCCCGTGACGGATTCAATTACTGGATAGAAGGAGAGTCTCTGCTGAGGAAAAAGCAATACGGTGCGGGATTCTCTACAAAAAGAAGCAAGGGCGCATCTGGCGGAAAACTGGTTGTCTCTGATGTACATAATCCAGAAGTCCCATACTCCAGAACAGAGGATCTTGGCAAGATGGATTTTTATGCCCCTGCCGGGACCTATTATCTGTATGCTCTTGTCAACTGTAAGGATACTTCATCAGACTCATTCTGGATTAAATATGACAATGCCGAATTCCAAAAGATAGATGACCTGAACACAGAAGGAAATAGTGCCTGGATCCGGCTCATGACCATGTCCCTGAAAAATGGTGGCCAACATCTGCTCTACATTGGCGGATGTGAACCGGGAGCCGCAATTGATAAGCTGTGCATATCAAGCAACCCAAACACCCCAGTTGGCAGTGGATATGGTAAAGGCTACCAGTCCATGCAGGCGTACGGAGACTATAAGACTTACACCCAATACACGAGTGAAGGTAACTGGAACAACATTACATACTAATCTCCAACTGTGAATATAAAACAATTATACGTTAAAGTATTCCTTTCTCTCTGCTCCTTTGCACGTCAGTCTTGCCTGTGCATTCTGTTGATATATACAGAGACATAATGCGCTTTGGTGGGAATGTGCATCAATTCAATCAGATATTTCCCCAAGAGAAGGTATATCTGCAGTTTGACAACACTGCATACTTCCAGGGTGAGACCATCTGGTTCAAGGCTTTTGCAGTGAAAGCGTCTCATCTGGAACGTTCACAGAGTTCAGTTCTCTATGTTGAACTTCTCTCTCCGAATGGAGTCCTGCTTCAAAGGCAGAAGCTAAAACTGATTGCCGGACAGTGTGACGGATGTATCAAGCTTGTGGATTCCATGACAGAGCAGGCACGTAGCCTGATTTCTTCAAAACCATATCCAAGCGGTTACTATGAGGTTAGAGCATACACCCGGAACATGCTGAATTTCCATGACGATCTCTGCTTCTCAAGAGTGTTTCCTGTATATGAGGACGCTCCAGAAGGTGCATATCGTTTTGCATCGGTACTTGAAAACTCCAAAAGTTGGTTAGGTAGCTACAGGCCAAAGGAGGCCAAGAAAAATACAGTAAACATTGAGTTTTTCCCAGAAGGAGGTTCGCTGATATTCAAACAGCAATGTAACGTTGCCTTCAAGGTTACTGACGCTAATGGAGCTCCGCTGGACGGAATATTGGAAATAGAGAAAGAGGCCGATGCAAATGGGAGAAAAATCACTGCCAGCACAGAACATGACGGCATGGGAAGTTTTGTCATCACTCCAGCATTTTCTCATATTCAAGCACAGTTTGAGTACGATGGAAAACGTACCAAAATATCATTACCAAAAACGGAATCATCGGGTTATTCAATAATTACGGACTGTACGGATAATGATTCCGTAAACATTGCTATTTACAGGACTGCAGACTGCCGTGAGGACACAATCGGCATGGCTGTCTCATGTAGGGGTGAACTTGTTTCATTCAGCATCGTTCCTATCAGGGCTCTTAAAAAGCAGGTTTCTGTCTCTGCAGAGGACTGGCCTATTGGAGTATGCCAACTGTGCCTGTTCACAAGATCCGGTAAGATTCTTGCATACCGGAGTCTTTTCCATACAAACATGGAATTTGAGCCCCCAAAATTCAGGCTGGCAGCAAACAGGCAAGTGTTCAATCCGCTGGACTCCATCTCACTCAAGCTTAATCTGTCATACAAGGGCGAACCTTTACAGGACAGGTTTGCTCTTTCGGTCCGTGACGCACAGGATTATGGTACACTATATTCTGACAACCTTTTGACCAACCTGCTACTGTCTTCTGATCTGAAAGGATTTATACGGAATCCAGAATACTATTTTGAGAGTAATGATTCTGTTCACAGAAGAGCAGCAGACCTGCTGATGCTTGTCCAGGGATGGAAACGTTATGACTGGGAGTTTTCTTCCTCTGACAAGAGTTTTGCAGAGAAATACAGGATGGAGGACAGCCTGGCGGTTAACGGATGGATCAGAAAGAATAACGGAACTCCACTGAAGGACATCAACGTAATGATTGCAATAAGTCCTGAAGAGGAGATTACTGTTGAACTTGGTAAATACAAGACAGAAGACATTGGCTACTTTGGTTTCAATACCAAGGACTTCTATGGTAATGCAACTCTTTCGATGCGTCTGACTGAAGACAACAGAAAAAAAGCCGTACCAAAAGCAAAGATGATTCTTGAAAGAGCTATGCTGCCCAAAACGCGTTCATTTGATGGGATTGAGAAAATGTTGGCTAACAGTCACAAAAAAGCCTACATGCAATTAGAAGTGCTGGATTCCAGACCAGATACTGCAGTGGGGCAGATGCTGCAAAACTACATGCTTCCGGATGTTGACATAAGTGAAAAAGTTAAATACCTGGATTATTTTACCTTCAAGGCATTCAACGTGCAGGATGACGTTGAAATGACTCTTGACCTAGGAGAGAACACAACAGACCTGATTGGATACCTTCTTGACAAAGGCTATACAATGTTCGTGATGAGTGCCATTCCTGACTCAATAGGAAAGGAATTTGACTCAAACAGAAACACAGAAAAGATAGCATATTCAGACGGAACATTCATTGACGGATTCCCGGTATTCTGGTATCTTCATACACAGTCAGCTTCCGCTTACGAACCAGGCGTGATTCCGTGGAGTATCAACACAGAACATATCAAGAGCATGATAGTCTATGATGATCCGGTCACAATTCGTGAGGTGAGCAATGAAGTTCCATTGTTCATTGAAGCAATCAATAGGCATAACAACATTGAGGTCCAGAACTATATGCGTGGTAATGAATCTCAGAAGAAATACTACCTGGTAGATGTCCGTTTGAAAGAATCATATCAATACCCATCAGCTGCAGAATTGAATACTGGAACCAGAATAACTACGCTCAAAGGATTCAACCACCCTGTCCAGTTCTACTCACCCCAGTACCCGGACGGTCCAATTGAGGGGCAGCCAAAGGATTACCGCCGTACGCTGTACTGGAACCCTAACGTCATAACGGACAGCCTGGGCTACGCAGAGGTTG
>JAKSIY010000119.1 GCA_024398535.1 Bacteroidaceae bacterium | reverse complement strand
AGTTATATACGATATCAAAGTTTTAATGCCAAGAATTTCGTTAAAAATAAAAAAGTGGCCATAATTTGCCTGTTAAAGAAAAAAGCAATACCTTTGCGCCCTGAAACCCCCATCAAGCTAATGGAGAGTCCTGAACAGGGTTCGCTTAAGATGGAGTATTAATAACAACAAAGATATGAAAAAGGGAATTCATCCAGAAAATTACCGTCCTGTAGTATTCAAGGACATGTCAAACGGTGACTGCTTCCTGTCACGTTCAACTTGTGCAACAAAGGAGACCATTGAGTTTGAGGGAGAGACCTATCCACTCATCAAGCTTGAAATCTCTAACACCTCACACCCATTCTTCACTGGTAAGTCTAAGCTGGTGGATACTGCAGGTCGTGTGGACAAGTTCATGAGCCGCTACGCAAGCAGCCGCAGAAAGTAATTTTCTGTCAAAAGAAAATAAAAGCGGGGATGTCATCAAGGCATCCCCGTTTCTTTTATAGTATCTCCTTTACCCTGCGGATAACCTCCTCGGCAGGAAGGTCCGGTTCCAGAATCAGGTCAGGAGTCTTCAGCACATAGCCCTTGCTCATTGCAGCAAGCGTACCACCACCGGTGCAGTTCAGCATTATGAACTCATCCTTGCCAACCTTGCCCTCTTCTACGGCCTTGGCCAGTGCAGCCACCGCTACACATGGTGCCGGCAAGAGATCATAGCCTTCAAGATTGCGGAAGCGCATCATCCAGTACATGATATCGTCATTGTCTGCCAGGAAGACATCGCCATTGCTGCTCTTCAGGGTATCATAAAGACCGCCCGGCACGCTGTATGGAGGATTTCTGTTGGCCAAAACCTTGGCAATGATTATCTCTGCCTGACGGCGTCCTGTATCTGCATCGAGCGGAACCAGCTGGCGGCTTCCTGCCTTCCAGGAATCATACAGCAGTGAGAACGGAGCGTTCTGGGCCACATATACCCTCATGTTGTTCTTGCCGAAATTGCCCGATGCCTCAAGCCTGCATGCATTCTCATAAGCTGCAATGGCGCCTGTTCCGGAGCCTACGGCCTGGAAGAATGCATCGGGAATACGTCCTGTAGCCTCAGCAAAGCTCAGGATTGTAGTGCCCATTCCGTCACGTCTGGCCACATTCTTTGCACCGCCCTCAAGCATGAAAGCAGGATCCTGCGCCAGTTTTTCACCAAGCACAATGGCATCGTAATAGTCACAGCCATGAGGTACCGCAATAAGTTTCACGCATCTGTCAAGTTTTCTGCGGAACCACAGGTCATGCTGGCTGTCCTGCGGAATGCAGATCACTACCGGTATCTTATTGTCCGAGCAGACCTGGGCAAAAGCCCTGGCTGTATTGCCGGCAGACTGAACTATGAGGGTCCTCTTCTCCTTCCTGTCCATGCGGGCAAGGATTGAATAGGCCTCGGTCTCCTTGAATGAGCAGGTCTTCATCTTTGCACCAATCTTCGGATACCAGCCGGAGAATGTGATATAAAGATTCTCAAGTCCAAGGAATTTTGCCAATCCTTTTGACTTATACGTAACAGGTGCACATGACTTCCTGAGCACACGCTTAATAGGCATCCACTCTGCGTAACGGTAAATGCCGTCAAGGTCTTCTCTTGGCGTAAACTTCCTGTTCTCATACACAGCTCTGACAAGTGACGGCTCCTTTCCTACAGGATCGCTCAGAGTCCAGCCCTTGTCCTCGAACTCTCTTCCGGTCAGGACGTTCTCAAGGTGGAATTTGGTAGCTTTTGCTCTCATATAATCATTTTGTTGTAGTTATCTGCTGGTCGATGATCTCTGCAATATCCCTGACCGGACGGTCAGAATAGCGGCTCAGGGTAGCCTGGCACAATGGACATGCAGTTGCTATGGCATCGGCATTACTGGTATATAGATTCTCCAATGCGGCACGGGTAATCTTCTCACGCTGCTTGAAATTCAGTGTCAGGGAGCCAAGTGAACCACCGCAGCAGATGCTCTCCTTGCGGCACTTGTCAGACTCGGCGATGGCTGCAGACTGACCGACCAGACGCCTTGGCTCATCATAGATTCCGCATCCACGGCCCAGCTCACACGGATCATGGTAAACGTAGCAGATATCGCTCTTGACAAGGCCGATGCGCCCCTCCTTGACCAGACGGTCAAAGAATACACTGTAGTGAACCACCTCTACTCCAGGCAGGTCATAGTTCTCCTTGAACATCCTGTAACAGATAGGACAGCTTACCAGAAGTGTCTGTGCCCCGCTCTCACGAATCATCTCCTCATTCTTATGGACAAGAGACATGGCCTCTTCAGTACGTCCCGCAGTCATCATTGGACGTCCGCAGCACAGGCCTCCGTCACGGTCAGCCCAGACATGGTCAACTCCTGCTTTCTGCAGGATGGACACCACTCTTCTGCCTATGGTCGGAGTCAGCTGGCTCATGCATCCGCTGAAGTACATGACCTTGCCGGACTGCAGAGGAGCCGCACTCAGTCCAGAGAAATCCTGACTTATGTCGTATTTCCTTGCAGCACGCTGCTGGATTCTGATTTCCGGTCCCTGAACACCCACCTGACACAGAGCCTCACACTTTCCGCACAGCAGGCACTTGTCAGAAATCTCTGCAATGCGTTTCTCGTTTCCACGTCTTATCTGGCGCGTCAGATAAACCGTACAGTCCTTGATATTCTCCTTTCCAACGGTCATAGGACAGGCATCGATGCAGACACCGCAGTTAGGACAGGTCAGCACCTGAACCTTGGCCAATCCCCTGCGCGCATGACGGATCTTCAGCCCGGCGTTACGCATAGGGATAAGCAGCATCTCGGCAGGAATATGCATGTATCTTGAGAATGGCAGCACGCACATGAACACGCACAGGGCTATTGAATAGGCCCACCAGGTAGGCATGTAATGCAGGTCATTTCCCAGGAACTGGCGGAAAAGCCAGTTTGCAGGTCCGGTCAGGAACGAGCCACCGCTGATATGAGCCGTGAATGTCTCAGCCAGAAGACGCAGCGGGAAAATTGCCCACAGAGAGTAAAGTCCTATGCTATTGGTGATTGACGGTCTTACCGGGCTTCTCATGCCAAAGAGCCTGAGACAGACACCCGTCATCATGGCCAGCGCACTCCCACTCAGCCCC
>JAKSIY010000118.1 GCA_024398535.1 Bacteroidaceae bacterium | reverse complement strand
TTGCTCAGGGTGAGTTCCTTGATGTTGATCCATGCTCATTCGGTGGTATCGGTATCCACGCTATCCCAGGCTTCGCACGCTTCTACCGTCACGTACTGGTAGGCAAGCACTTCCCACACCACGGTGCATACGCATTCGATCACTGCGGTAAGGTTCTGTTTGAGGCTCTGAAGATGCTGGGCGTTGAGGATATCAACACTCCTCTGCCAGCAGGTCAGCTCTACCCAGGTGAGAATCCATTCGCAATCTGATTATAAAACAGATAGTAATGCAAAATGCCCCGCATCATTCCGATGCGGGGCATTTTATTCATTCATTCCTTGAATTTCTTCTTCCGTATGTGGCAGTAGGGGCTTCCGCCTGTATTTTCGTAATAGTTCTGGTGGTACTGTTCTGCAATCCAGAACTGACCGGCTTTCTCAATCCGGGAATTGACTTCGTAGCCATGTTTCCTTAGGTAATCAACCAGACTCTCAGTTGTCCTGAGCTGGGCATCGGAAGTGTAGAACACCCCGCTGAGATACTGGGAACCTAAATCCGGACCCTGACCGTCTGTCTGTGCCGGGTCATGAATCTCAAAGAAAAGCCGGCAAAGTGAATCAAATGAAACTGCCGCAGAATCATATTCAACAAGTACTGCTTCAAGATGAGTGGTCCTGTGGGAACGTACCTCTTCATAAGAAGGATACTGTTCGGACCCTCCGGTATATCCCACAAATGTCCTGAGTACACCAGCCTGTTTTGCCAGGTAGTGCTGAACTCCCCAGAAACAGCCTGCGGCAAAGATGGCATAATCCACGCCATCCTTGGGGACATACAATGATACCTTTTCCTGTTCTTCAAGAGCCTTGCTTACAATTTTCAGAGCAGCACCATGCTTCTGTTGCAGGTCCGGATAGTTCTTGCCCCGGTTGTAGTTGTGGGTAAGGTCGTTGAACTTGACTTTCAGTGCAATAGGGTTGCGGGAATCAATCACAGACCTGATATAGTCATTGTATGGTATGCTTTTGTCATGCGTCAGTATCTTCAGGGCATTGACTACACTCTCTGGTATTCCGGCATCAAGCATGTCGCCCACGGTGATGTCTGAGTCTTCAAGGACATCGTGCAGGAATCCTGCCATCCGCTCCTCGTCAGTCTTTCCCATCAGACCAACTGCCAGAGGATGAAGGATATAGGCCTCGCCGTCTCTGTCAGTCTGTCCCTTATGTGCCTTGACTGCAATTCCAATTGCTGTGTCTATACTGCTCATGTTTTTTTCAGTTTATGAAGAAAAGCGCTACACCGCACACACTGATGACTGCACCGATGACTTCACGCAGAAGAATCTTCTGGTGGAAGAACAGATAGGTTGGCAGTATTATCAGGACTGGAGTGAGTGCCATGATTGTCTGTGCTATTCCGATTGAGGTGTAGAGGGTTGCCATGAGTGACAGGCTGACTCCTATGAACGGTCCTGTTATTGTGGCTCCAAGTGCTGCAAGCATGGTACGGTGGTCACGTATTCCCTCTTTCAGCTTGCTCTGCTCGCCGTTGATTACCGTCCAGATACTGAATCCAATCAGTCCTGTCACTGCCCTTATTGCGGTCGATGCGAACGGAAGAATTGTTGATGTCGATGCTCCGTGCATGAACTCTATTTCCATGCTCTGGACGGTAGCTTCATAATGAAGAAGTCCCTTGGCACTCAGCACAAGGCCGATGCCCTGGCCAATACCGGCACCAATTCCGAACAGGATACCTTTCAGTGGTATGCGCTCATTCTTGTCTTTCTTTGGGCGGTATATGGCGGTTGCAATTCCAAGTGATGTCACGCACATGCCAAGAATGGCTATCCAGGACATGCTCTGGCCAAGAATCATCCAACCGAATACGGCTGCGGCGGGTGGGGCAATGGTCATGAGCAGCTGGCCGTATCGTGATCCAATCAGGATGTATGAGTTGAAGAGACAGAAGTCTCCAAGTACGTAGCCCACGAATCCGGACAGCGATAGCCAGAACCAGGTGCTTGCATCGGCACCTACCGGATAGGGCATGCCGGTAAAGAACCACATGACGCCTGCAAGCATGAGCAGGGAGAGAGTCATGCGCACTACATTGAAAGGCAGTGAGCCCATGCGCTTGCTGGCCACTTCGGCAAACATGGCACAGGCTGTCCATGATGTTGCTACGGCTATTGAAATAAGTTCTCCTTTGTACATATTGTTATGGACGGATAACTGTTATCCGAATCCGGGCCCAAAGATACTGCCTTCCTTACATTATTTATTTTTAAAGAACGACTTTTTTGTTTTATTGTGACTGATTCAATGTTATCTGTACTTATCTTTGCAATATAATTATAACCGAAAAAATTATGGCAACAAAGTATTCAGGAACACAGACAGAAAAGAACCTTGAGGCCGCATTTGCTGGTGAGTCTCAGGCGCGTAACAAGTACACATATTTTGCATCACGTGCAAAGAAGGACGGTTTTGAGCAGATTGCTGCAATTTTCCAGCAGACTGCTGACAATGAGAAGGAGCACGCCAAGATGTGGTACAAGGAACTGCATGACGGTGTAGGTACAACCGCTGAGAACCTGGCAGCAGCTGCTGACGGTGAGAACTATGAGTGGACTGACATGTATGAGAACTTTGCAAAGACTGCTGAGGCAGAAGGCTTCAAGGCTCTTGCATGCAAGTTCAGACTGGTAGCTGCTATTGAGAAGCGTCATGAGGAGCGTTACCGCGCACTTCTGAAGAATATTGAGACAGCTCAGGTATTTGAGAAGAGTGAGGTCAAGGTTTGGGAGTGCCGTAACTGCGGTCACATTATTGTTGGTACCAAGGCTCCTGAGGTTTGCCCAACCTGCGCTCATCCAAAGTCATACTTTGAGGTTCACGCAGAGAACTATTGATCCCAGTCAGAGGAAATCTGCTTGAAAAATAACAGAGACCTGCATCAGGGTAAATCCGATGCAGGTCTCTGTCTTTGTGGTATAGGTCATTCCAATGTGTTTGGGCTGCCAGGAGTGGCAGTAGGCGTGAACTGTATCTCACACAGCGCATCAGGATCGTTTCCGTCAGGTATCCTTACCAGTGAGAAGGATGGAGCAGCAGGCTGGGTGGCCTGACCTGGAACAGGGCGTGGCATTCTGATCTGAGGAACCTCAGTCAGGCAGCCTCCCTGGGTCTGGTTGCCTTCAAGCACTGCCAAGTCCGGACGGGCAATTGTGCCGTTTGCGCTTGAGTTGCTCTGCTTTGAGCCATAGATGACGGCATCGACAAGTACGTCTC
>JAKSIY010000117.1 GCA_024398535.1 Bacteroidaceae bacterium | reverse complement strand
TGTCGTTGACGGAGGTGGTGCAATTGCTGCCGGATTGAAGAAGGGTGATATCATTACAGAGATCAATGGCAAGAAGATCAAGACCATGGCTGAGCTTCAGGAGACAATTGCCCAGTACAGTCCTGGTGACAAGGTCAGCGTTTCATATATCCGTGACAAGAAGAGTAAGTCAGCCAATGTGACTCTGATGAATTCCCGTGGCAATACTGAGGTCGTAAAGGATGCGGGCATCGACGTGCTGGGTGCTGCATTCAAGCCGGTTGATGACCAGACAAAGAGACAGTTGAACATAGGCTATGGCGTTCAGGTCAGCGGGGTAAGTGCCGGCAAGATGCAGAAGGCCGGAATCCAGCGTGGATTTATTATCCTCAAGATCAACAACAGCCAGATAAAGGACCAGCAGGATGTTGAGAATGCATTCCAGGAGGCATCAAAGTCTGCAGAGCAGGTGATGTTCATCAGCGGTATCTATCCTTCAGGCAGAAGGGCAAACTATGCCGTTGATCTGTCTGACGAATAAAAAAAGAAGCCTACATATTGAAAATGTCTTCGCAAAATAGTAATTTTGCGCCCAAATTCGCCTATTAAGACCTAATAGGCGAATTTACAGTCATATAACAGAAACTACATAAGATGAGGCAGCTAAAGATTACAAAGAGTATAACAAATCGTGAGAGTGCATCTCTTGACAAGTATTTGCAGGAGATTGGCCGCGAGGAACTTATTACTGTCGAGGAAGAGGTTGAACTGGCGCAGCGTATTAAAAAAGGTGACAGAAGAGCTCTTGAGAAACTGACCAGGGCAAATCTCCGATTTGTGGTGTCTGTTGCAAAACAGTATCAGAATCAGGGTCTTAGCCTTCCTGACCTTATCAATGAAGGAAATCTTGGCCTGATAAAGGCTGCAGAGAAATTTGATGAGACACGTGGTTTCAAGTTCATTTCATACGCAGTATGGTGGATTCGTCAGTCTATCCTTCAGGCTCTGGCAGAGCAGTCAAGAATTGTTCGTCTGCCACTCAACCAGGTTGGCTCCCTGAACAAGATCAGCAAGGCGCTGTCAAAGTTTGAGCAGGACAATGAGCGCAGGCCTTCTGCAGAAGAACTGGCAGAAGTTCTTGATATTCCGGTTGACAAGATTGCTGACACTCTTAAGGTTTCAGGCCGTCATATCTCTGTTGATGCTCCATTCGTGGATGGTGAGGATAACAATCTGCTTGATGTGCTGGTAAATGATGACTCTCCAATGGCAGACCGTACTCTTGTAAACGAGTCTCTTTCAAAGGAGATTGACCGTGCACTCTCAACCCTTACTGAGAGAGAGAAAGATATCATCAGGATGTTCTTTGGCATTGACTGCAGGGAGATGACACTTGAAGAGATCGGTGACCAGTTCGGACTTACCCGAGAGCGTGTACGTCAGATCAAGGAGAAGGCTATCCGCCGTCTGCGTCAGAATTCAAGGAGCAAGCTTCTAAAGTCATATCTTGGTTGATGTAATATGAAAATTAACCTGTACAGACTGTCTCTTCTGGTTCTGGTCCTTGCATTAGCAGCTCCAGCGGCTTTTGCCCGGAAACGTCAGGATAAGGCTGTGACACTTGGCGACAAGAAAAAGAATACCCAGGTTGAGGCCAGAAGAATTGAGAGAGAGATGAAGCCGGCAGACACTCTGAGTGTATATGCGTATGCTGCATCGTTCTCCTTTGCTGATTCTGTCCTTTATCTGACAGATGTCCAGTATATTGATAAGGCTCCAATCAGTAATGGATCATATTTCCGTGACAGGGAATATTATTCAAATCAGTTCAAGGAGTATCTGGAGTTTTCTACAGGGTCGCTGATGCAGATCTCTGCGGTATTTTTCTCTGAAAAGGAAAAGAAGGCCAGCAAACTCTATTCTAAGACTCAGCAGCGGTGTCTAAAGAAACACCAGTATCAGATTGAGCATGTCGGTTCTGACAGGTTCCAGTTCGTTCCAAAAGACCAGTAAGGTTTTAGAACTGAGCGTGGATTGATATACGGACACCCTGGGTTGCAACACCTGGGGTGTCTTTGTATGTAAGCCTGCGGAAATAGTCAATCCTGCCGAATTTGAAGATGTTCTCAATGCCAAAACCTATTTCTGAGTACGGAGTGCCATTCATGTGTGTTGCTATGGCATCGGCCGGCAGATTGTAAATCTTTCCGCTGCAGTCCTTTGTCGGGTCATTCTGGTCCATTGTGGTTCCCAAAATGCCTCTGAATGTGATTACCTCTCTCAGATTCAGCCTGTTGATCAGAGGCAACCTGTTGAAAAGTGCACCATTCAGGAAGTAGCAGATGTCCCATGTGGCATGTGAATCAAGTACGAATTCCATTGGAGTCATCAGTTCAAAGGACTCCTCTCTAAGGGTGTATGAGAGGTTTGAATTTGGAATGAACATCAGAGGGTAGGGGGTCTGTCCCCAGATTTTTCCTCCTTTCAGTATCACGTCAAAGTAACCGAAGGGCGATGCCCAGAGCCTTTGCCTGTACGATGCTTCTGTCTGGTTGATTGTGTACTGACTGCCCAGGACTCCCTCTTTGGCAACCGTGTGGGATAATGTGAAGACAGGATGCTCCGGCAGCACAGAGTATCTGTTCCATTTGTCCTGTATGAATTTCTCCTTAGGAGCATATCTCAGGTTCAGCTGGAATTCCGACTGCATTATCTGCTTGTCTGTGACTGTGGTCATGTCAGGCAGTGTCCTTTCAAGTGGTATGAACCGTGAAGCTTCGTTGATCCTGTTCCTGAGAACGGCTGAGTAGGAGAATCCGTTGTGGAATTCATTCGTGTAGGTGAATTCTGCCTTCTTCACATAACCGGTCTTGTTGTCAGGAAGCCTTTTCAAAGACAGGAATATGTTGTCCTTGTTAGTGTAAAGATATGTCTGTCCGTACTGGAAGATGTCATTCTCATATTGTAGCCTGAGCGAATGAACCGGAAATTCATTCCAGTTGTCCTTCTTTGGCTTGAAGGAGTATTCAAGACGTCCCATGTACTTGAACCTCTCATCTTTTGTTCCATATACCAGATACCAGCTCCAGAACAGGTGCGGGTTAAGAAATGCCGTGGTCATTCCGCCAGTCCTGAGTCTCACTCCCTCAAGGTCATTGAAGCTGACACTTGTGTTCATTGGGCCATAGTAATATGGGGTGTTCTCTTCTTTGATGGGAATGTATCCGGTGAAGAGCAGTGAAATCATTCTCTGAGTCCAGAAATATAGAGGTTGCTGGCGTAACTGTGCAAGCATCGAGTTCATGCTCTTCTGCTGGTCACTCATTGAAGGATCCCTGTGCTCTGCCCAGAATTCTTCATCCTGGTCTCTTGAGAAAACCTCTTCAAATACATTTTCCGGACGGTCAAATATCTCTTTCCGTACGTCCTCATTGAATCTGTAGTCAGAGTA
>JAKSIY010000116.1 GCA_024398535.1 Bacteroidaceae bacterium | reverse complement strand
TCTGTCTGACCGGCCTGAGGGGTCTTTTCTATTCCCTTACTCTCGCCGGTCAACGGTGACTGGCTCACAAAGAAATCCTTTCTTTCAAGAATGCGTATGGCGGCCGGGATCATGTCACCCGCACTGAGCAGTACAATGTCGCCCGGCACCAGCTCTTCAACAGGTATTTCACCGCTATGCTGTGCTCTCTCGACATAGCAGGTGTTGGTGACCATGCGCAGAAGTGCATCACTGCTGCGGTTCGCCTTAAGTTCCTGAACGAACCTTAGTACGGCCGATGCCATGACCATGGTAGAGATTATTATAATGGTTGTCCAGTCCTTCTCACCCTGGTCTGCCATTAGCACATCTAGTATGAATGAAATGACTATTAGTGCTGTAAGCACGCCTACGAATGGATTTATAAAGGCCTGCACAAACAACTTGACCGGATTGGTCCTCTCTTCATGAGCCACCACGTTTGGCCCGTATTTCTTTCTGCGTTCCTCAATGTCGTGTTCCTCAAGTCCAGAGTGACTGGCATTTGAAACTGAGTTGATTTTTGATGTCAGTCTGCCTCCATGATCATTGATCTGCAGGGTACTGATTACACTTTCTGCCGACATTCTTGAAATGTAGCGGTCATACTCACTGTTGTAAACCTCTCTGGTTGCAGTTTTCTTTCTGAATCTGAATAGCTTTTTCATAGTTCTCAGTTTTTTTCGGCTGCAAAAGTATTTCTGCCCACTCAGAAGGGCCGTTAGAGGACAGTTAGAGCTGGATTAGAATAACATTAGAAGCATTTTAGAGAAACTGTCACAGAAAACCGTTGAATCAATTTTTTTACCATCAATAACGATGCATACAAATACCAATTCTAATTGCATTCTAATGCGTTGCAGACCACATTGCCGCACATTATGATTAACTTTGCGTGTATGGAACACATTCTTGTCATAGAGGACGACCGCAGGCTTGCGATGCTGCTGCGCACAGGAATTGAGGAGGCTGGATATCAGGTCCTTCTCTCTTATGATGCGGAAATGGCGCTTAGACTTGTCCAGGGCGGCAATGCTATTGACCTTGTTGTAAGCGATATCATCCTTCCTGGTATGAGCGGGCTGGAGTTATGTAAGAGACTGCGACAAGATTGTCCAGGCATTCCGGTAATCATGCTGACGGCCCTTGGAACAACTGACGACAAGCTTGAGGGATTTGATGCTGGGGCCGATGACTACATGACCAAACCGTTTGATTTCAGGGAGCTGATAGCCCGAATTGGAGCTCTGCTAAAGCGTGCATCGGCCCATACTGATGGAACTGTGCATCAGCCTAAAGTGCTGAAAGTGGCAGACTTGGTGCTGGAAAAAGACAGGCATGAGTGCTCGCGCGCAGGCAACGCCATAAAGCTGACGCCAAAGGAATTTTCACTTCTTCAGTATCTCATGGAGAACGCGGGTAGGGTGGTAAGTCGCGTTGACATTCAGGAGCGCGTGTGGAATACCCATTTTGACACCGGCACAAATTTTATTGATGTTTATATAAACTACTTGCGGAGGAAGGTCGATAAAGACTTTAATGTCAAGTTGATACGTACTGTACCCGGAGTAGGTTTCATGCTGGCCCATGAATGACAGACGCTTCATACTGACCCTGAAGTACACGGCTGTGATGTCGGCTGTGCTGCTGTGCTCGCTGGTAATCATCTATGTGACCAGCGACAGGGCTCGCCACAACTCTTTTCGCAACATGCTGCGCTCTGAGGCCATTACTAAGTCAAATCTCTATCTTGAAAACAAGGTCGATGCCCAGACCATGCAGCATATCTATCTAAACAATACTCAGTTTATAAATGAGGTAGAGGTAGCTGTCTATACCCGCGACTTTGAAATGCTTTACCACGATGCTGCCCATCATGATATAGTGAAAGAGACACCTGAAATGATTGCAGATATAGTCTCAAACGGTGAACTTGATATTCCCGTGGGCAGTGGTTACCAGGCTGTCGGTCTGCTTTACATGGATAGGTATGTGGTTACAGCAGCAGCCCATGACGGATACGGAGAGGCAAACATGGCATCGTTGCGCCACACACTTTTGCTAATCTTCATAATTTCCATTCTGCTCATGCTGGCGGTTGGGTACTATCTGGCAAACATGACTATCCGCCCAATTGAGCGGGCTCTGGCATCGCAGAAAATGTTTGTGAGCAACGTGTCACATGAACTGCGCACACCGCTTGCCGCAATAATGGGAGAACTTGGACTTGCTCTGCAGAAAGAACGCACACCTGCAGATTATCAGCAGCGTATTGAACGGGCACTGGATGACACAAACCGAATGTCGGAAATTGTAATAGGGCTGCTGAACATGGCCCGCGCAGAGTACGATGCATCACAGATCCGCATGGAAACGGTCCGCGTTGACGAACTGCTGATGGATGTGCGTGATGCCCTGCTCAGAGCCAAGCCTGACTATCATGTAAGCATATCATTTGCTCATGAACCACAGTCAGAAGAAGATGTATGCGTGAATGCCAACCGATACCTTATGGCTCTTGCCTTCAGGAACCTGATTGAGAATAACTGCAAGTTTTCTGCTGATCACCAGTCTGTTGTGACTATCAGTACTGGAGAAAGACTTGAAGTCTCTTTTACGGACAAGGGTATAGGCATGACGGAAGAAGAGCAGAAGCACATGTTCCAGATGTTCTATCGCGGTTCATCGGCATCGCGTCAGATGGCTGGAGCTTGTTCGGAGCGCGTGGCTGAGCGGTGCGTTGATGCGGGAGCTGGTTCGGAGCGGTGCTTTGATGCAGTGGGTGGAGCTGGCGCTGAATGTGGATGTGGAACCGGAGCTGGCGGACACGGCATTGGTATGCCAATGGTTCAGCGCATCCTTTCCCTGCATGGTGCTGAAATAACCGTCAACAGCAAAGAGGGCCATGGCACCAGCTTTGTGGTCCGTTTTTAAAGCGGTCATTCCAATTGGATTCTTCCTGGTTTTGAGCGCTTTTCGCCAAGGTCGGTAACAAGCACCTTGCTTTGAATACTCCCAGAGCACATGCGTGTCACGCACACCGCTTACCAGGCCCATGCGATACACTCACCCCGCTCACAACACTCCTAGAACGCATCGGTGTTACCCTTCTTGGCGGACATCGATGCATAGCTGTAAGCCGATGCCATCTTTTTTTTTGCACTCCCATAATCCGTACCGTATCAGTTCCATTCGTCCTGTTCTTCGTTGTCTTCCTCATTGTTATCAACCTTTATTGCGTTCGGCTAATAGATTACTAAGGAAAAATATACAGGTATAAAATATTATACCTATAATTGTCGTGTAATACAGATTGATTATGCCTACTAATGATTTGAAGAAGGCTGTCGATGCTGTGAAGCAGTACAAGGATGACTTCATAAAAGCGTGGAACGAATATTTTGACGAGAACTAAGATTATGGAAGCAATCACAAGAGTATGGTTTGATGAAGGTAGAATCTTTATTCTTACTGACCAGAACAATACATATAGTCGTCCTCTGGAGGCTTTCCCTCTGCTTCTTGAAGCAAGCGATGAGCAAAGGGCAAAGTACGAAATAGGTCTTGAAGGCGATGACCTTCATTGGGATGACATTGATGAGGATATCCACATCAGTAGTTTCTTTGAGTCAGCGGAGCCAAATATGGACAACCCAGTTGCTGCTGTTTTCAAGAGATTTCCCCAACTTAACGTATCTGAGGTTGCCCGCACTATGGGTATCAACAAAAGTCTTCTGTCTCGTTACATTTATGGCATAAAGAAACCTTCACAGCAGCGCGTAGACCAGATTATGAACACCATCCGCGAAATAGGGCAGCAGATGGCATCTATTTAAATTTGGTAAATAAAAGACGCGTGTAGTATTGCAATAATATCTTAAAACGGAAAGCTTGTGCAAACGAGAGCAGAGCCAAGCTCGCTTGAGCTATGCCGAGCGCAGCCAAGGTTCGCCGATAGGCAAATAAAGCGAACTTTTCATTTCCTATCATTTTGTGAGTGTTCAAATTATTATCCTTTAGCATATTTTGTCGATGAAGTTTGTTTAATGGGAATTCTCATGCAAATC
>JAKSIY010000115.1 GCA_024398535.1 Bacteroidaceae bacterium | reverse complement strand
GAAAGCCTACGATGTATGGCGGAAAGATCAATATTGCGCATCCTGACCTGGATCCTTCCGGTCAGTTGAATCTGTCAGAGATGGGCATGCAGCCCTACTACAATACCACGGAGAAGATGAAGCGCGCAGGCATGAATTCGCGCGCTGTGCAGAAACTGGTTTCAGCCCTGTTCAAGCTTGTCTCTGTCCCGGGCAGGGAAAATGAACTGGACGGTGTTACTGAGACACTGCCGGCCTGGCTTGTGGACAGAGAGAAACTGATGCCTCTGCCTGAGGCTCTGATGGCAATACATTTCCCAAAAAACACCGATGAAATGCGCCGTGCGCAGTACCGACTGAAGTATGAGGAGCTCTTCTACGTGCAGCTCTCAATACTGCGTTACTCAAAGGAGCGCATGAAACGCTACAAGGGCGCGGTCTTTGAGAAGGTGGGCAGGAATTTCAATACATTCTATTCTGAGCACTTGCCGTTTGAACTTACCGATGCCCAGAAGCGTGTGGTGCGCGACATAAGGCGTGATACCTGTACCGGACGGCAGATGAACCGCCTGGTGCAGGGTGACGTTGGAAGCGGCAAGACCATGGTGGCGCTGATGGGTATGCTTCTGGCCGTTGACAATAGCTATCAGGCGTGTCTTATGGCTCCGACTGAAATCCTGTCAGAGCAGCACTTTGCCAACCTGAGCAGGTATCTTGAGGGAATGAACCTCAGAGTGGAGTTGCTGACTGGAAGCATCAAGGGCAAGAGACGTCAGTCCATACTTGAAGGTCTGGCAGATGGTAGCGTCAACATACTGGTCAGTACACATGCCGTGCTTGAAGACAATGTGCAGTTCAGCCGGCTGGGCATGGTGGTGATAGATGAACAGCATAGGTTCGGTGTAGCACAGAGAGCCAGAATGTGGGGCAAGAATGTATGTCCTCCGCATGTGTTGGTTATGACGGCCACTCCTATTCCGCGCACACTGGCAATGACTCTGTACGGGGATCTGGATGTCTCCGTGATAGATCAGCTTCCTCCTGGAAGAAAACCTGTCAGCACCAGTCATTGGTACGACAGCCGTCTGGGTGAACTGTTCGCTTTCATGGAAAGGCAGCTCAGGACCGGTCGTCAGGTGTATGTGGTGTATCCGTTGATAGAGGAGAATGAAAAGCTTGACCTGCAGAGCCTTGAAGAGGGTTTCCTGCAGGTGTCGGAACGCTTCCCTGATTATGCGGTAAGCAAGGTTCATGGTAAGATGAAGCCGTCTGAGAAGGATGCTGAGATGCAGCGTTTCAAGCGTAACGAGACGCAGATTCTTGTGGCTACCACGGTGATTGAGGTAGGCGTGGATGTGCCTAACGCCAGCGTGATGGTGATTGTCAACGCGGAGCGTTTCGGACTGTCACAGCTGCATCAGTTGAGAGGCCGCGTGGGGCGTGGTGCCGACCAGTCATTCTGCCTTCTGGTGACCGGTTACAAGCTGAGTGACGTGACCCGGCGCAGGATTGAGATCATGACTGAGACCACTGACGGCTTTGAGATTGCCGAGGCCGACCTGAAGTTGCGCGGGCCGGGTGACATAGAGGGAACACAGCAGAGTGGCATCGCCTTTGACCTGAAACTGGCAAACCTGGCCAGGGATGGGCAGCTGATAGAGCATGTGCGTCATGTGGCCCATGAAATCCTGGATTCAGACCCGGAACTTGCAGAGCATCAGAACCAGCTGTTTGCCGTTCAGCTCAGAAGACTGAAGAAAACTCAGTACGACTGGTCGTCAATATCGTGATTTATAACTAACTTTGCGGCATCGCGCACGTGTGCGATGTTTAATTGTCAGGAATCATGAGCGAGGCTAATACAAAAACCAACGTAAAACCGGAAACGAACGAGCAGTTCAACAGCATTATTGAACTGTGCCGTCAGCTCTTCGTGAAGAAGCTGTCTGACTATGGTGCAGCATGGAGAATACTGCGTCCGGAGTCAATGACGGACCAGATTTTCATAAAGGCAAAGCGTATCCGTTCAATTGAGACAAAGGGAGTAGCTTTGGTTGATGAGGGTATCCGCTCTGAACTGATAGGTATCGTGAACTATGGACTGATTGCCCTGATACAGCTGGAGCATGGCTTTGCTGACGGGGTGGATATGTCAAATGACCAGGCTATCGCTGAGTATGACAGGCATGCTGCCCAGGTTCTGGCGCTCATGAAGAAAAAGAACCATGACTACGATGAGGCATGGCGTTCAATGCGCATGACTTCATACACTGACATGATTCTGTCAAAGATAAACCGTACCAAGCAGATTGAGGACAACAAGGGAAAGACTCTTGTTTCAGAGGGTGTCGATGCCAACTACATGGATATGGTTAACTATGCCGTGTTCGGCCTTATCAAGATTCAGTTCGGTGAGTAAGCCGGTTACCGTGAAAGAGAGCAGGATATGAGCAGCACGAAAGGAGACAGAACATACAGGAAGGTGGCGGTGAATTTCTGCCGTCTTCTGCTGGCTGCGTGCTTCATCTTCTCCGGTTTTGTGAAGGCGGTTGACCCGACGGGTACCCAGATAAAGTTGCAGGACTACATGTACGCCTTTGGCATGGGAAGCCTGGTTGATTCGGGCGTTCTGCTTGTTCTGGCAGGGGTTCTTGCCGGATTTGAGTTCCTGCTTGGAATCTACATGCTCTTTGGCATTTTCAGACGCGGAACCACGCTGATGATGCTTCTGATGATGCTGGTTTTCACTCCGCTGACCCTGTATCTGGCAATAAAGAATCCCGTTACGGACTGCGGCTGCTTTGGCGATGCCCTAGTGCTGACCAACTGGCAGACCTTTGGCAAGAACGTGGTGCTGCTGGTCATGGCTGTCTATACCACGATCTGCTGCAGGTACATTGTGCCGGCAATATCAGAGAAACGGATGTGGATGGTCTCTGTGGTGACTGCGGTACTGATGCTGCAGTTCATAAGGACCAACGTACGTGACCTGCCGGTATTTGACTTCCGTCCATATAAGGTTGGAACTGACCTGAGGAGTGCCGTGCTGAGCGGACGTGACCGCAGCTTTGATGACTTCCTGCTCATGGACAGCCAGTTTGATGACATGACATTTGACATCCTTGAGGACAAGGGATATACATTCCTGCTGGTGGCAAGTCATCTTGAGGAGGCATCGGATGAGAATGCCGACCTGATGGATGACCTGTATGACTACTGCCGTGAGAATGGCTATGCAATGTACGGTGTGACGGCATCGGGCCAGGAGGCAATTGAAGAGTGGTGCGCAAACACGGGGGCTGAGTATCACTTCCTGATTGCCGATGAGATTCCTTTGCAGACTATGGTACGCTCCAATCCGGGACTTGTGCTTCTGCATGACGGAGTGATTGAGGCAAAATGGAGCCACAACAATATTCCCGGCGATGACCAGCTGTCTGCTCCGCTTGAGGAGTTGCACAGGGCAAATCCGCTCATGACCGGAACTGTGGCAAAGGCTATATGGGTAGGACTGATGTTCCTGCTGCCGTATCTTCTGATACTGCTTCTGGATGCGCTGGCCTACCTGAACAGAAAAGAGAATTGATTAAGTAACATTTAATACTAAAGAAATGGCAAAGAAAATTGTAGCTGGAAACTGGAAGATGAACAAGAATCTCCAGGAGGGTGTTGCTCTTGCTAAGGAGCTCACAGAAGTAGTAAAGAATCCAAACTGTGACGTTATCATCGGCACACCATTCATTCACCTTGCAAGCGTTGCTCAGGTTATCGAGGGCAGCTGCATCAAGCTTTCTGCAGAGAACTGCGCAAACAAGGCTTCAGGTGCCTACACAGGTGAGGTTTCAGCTGAGATGGTTAAGTCAACTGGTGCTGAGTACGTAATCCTTGGTCACTCAGAGCGCAGAGAGTACTACAATGAGACTCCTGAAATCCTGAAGGAGAAGGTAGAGCTTGCTCTTGCAAACGGTCTGAAGGTTATCTTCTGCATCGGTGAGTCACTTGCTGAGCGTGAGGCCAACAAGCAGAACGAGGTTGTAAAGGCTGAGCTTGCAGGTTCAGTATTCCACCTGTCAGCTGAGCAGTGGAAGAACATTGTAATTGCTTACGAGCCAATCTGGGCTATCGGTACCGGCAAGACTGCTACTGCTGACCAGGCTGAGGAGATCCACGCTTACATCCGTTCATGCG
>JAKSIY010000114.1 GCA_024398535.1 Bacteroidaceae bacterium | reverse complement strand
CCTGGCCGCGTCCCCAACGTGGGTCACGGAAGATATTCACGTTAGGACACCAGAAGGAGAGGCCCTGATGCCAGATGCTTCCGTTTGGCTGGTTGACACCCAGCTGATGGTGGTCTGTAGTGTTCCATACTGCACGGGCCTCATCAGATACGGCTGTGTAGATTTCAAACTGCTGTGGAGCGTTGAAGGTCGCACCTAGGGCAATTACCTGTGGAAAGACTGTCACGTCATCATAGCAGATTCCATGGCAAGCCTCATTCCACCAGTTGTAGGCAGGAATGTTTAGGCGGTCCACAGATACGGAACCGTTCATCATAAGTCCCACTTTCTCTTCTGGAGTAAGCAGGGAGATCAGGTTCTCAACCCTCTTGTCAACTGACAGCTTAGGGTTCTGGAAAGGATACTCATACTTCTTGTTCTGGCATCCTGACAGCAGCAATGCAGCTGCTAATGCTGGCAAAAAAATCTTGCGCATAATGTTATTGTTTTGTTAATTATCTGTTTTCTGTTCTTTATCCATCATCAGCAGGAACCGGGCACCATTCTTATACGAGGTGTCAAGCGTTACGACTGCTCCGAGCTTGTCTGCAATGGTCTTGCAGATGTTCAGTCCCAGTCCCGTTCCCTGCTTGAATCTGTCAAGTTTCCTGAAACGGTCAAATATCTCTTCAGCCTTCTCTTCAGGAATACCCACGCCTGTGTCCGTTACTGCAAAGGTAAACTTTCCTGGGTTTTCTGTGGCGGAGCAGGAGAGTTCAATATATCCCTCTGATGTGTTCTTGCAGGCGTTTGTCAGGTAGTTTACCAATATCTGCCTGACTCTGCCGGAATCAGTTGTAATTGTAACGGCATCGTCAATGTCTGTCCTGAAGCGCAGTTCGACGCCCTGCGGTACCTTGTGCTCTACGGTCTTGATGGCACTGCGGCAGATCTCGTTGCAGCAGACCCGGTCAATTGTTATTCTGTAGTTGCCTTTGTCAATGTCAGACATGTCCAGAATGTCATCAATGAGCATCATCAGGTATTCAGAGTTACTGTTTATGTACGATGCATATTCTGCCTTTTCCTGGTCGGTTATGAAGCCGTCGGGCAGACCCAGCAGCTGTGAGAATCCTACAATGGCATTGAGTGGAGTGCGTATCTCATGACTCATGTCCTGTACGAACAGGGTCTTTATCTGCTCAGACTTCTCTGCCTGCTCCTTTGCCTGCCTTGTCATCTCTATCTCCTTGTCCTTGAGTTTGATAATCTTCTTGTCCTTGATAGTGTGCAGTATGACAAGAAGCAGGATTGCTATCAGTATGACGGCAAGAATTGTATGAAGGTATCTGACCTTCAGAAGGTGTTCCTTTGCATCGTAGATTGTCCTGATGTCCTGAATCTCACTCTCAACCTGCTCAATCTCCTCTTTCAGCAGGCCGTTCTTGATGTTGATGATTGAGTCCGATGCCATCACGGCATACTGGAATGCCTTCTGCCAGTCCTTGCCGATGCCTGCAATCTCAGAATAGGCTCCCAGCCTGTTGTCAAGGTTGTCTGCGTGACTGTATGCTTTGGTGAAGTCTCCCGTCAAGGCATACTTCAGGGCCATCAGATAGTTGCTGTACTGCTCAAATGAGACGGATGCCATGTTGCCGTTAGACTCGTCCAGATATGATTCGGTGAACTTCCTGAAGGTCTCATGGTCGCCCAGATGGAAGCTGGCAATTGCTATCACTGCGTCCACATCCTCGTCCGGGGTAGAGTAGGGCTTTGCTGCCTCAGCGTATTTCAGAGCCTTTCCGTATTCTTTCAGGTTCAGGTATTCTATTGCTATCAGAGACTGGATCTGGGCCAGGACCGGTTTATTGCTGTCTGCGTTATCAATCCTGTCAATTGCCTTCATGAATGCCTTTATGGCCATGTCATGGTTGTCTCTTTCCGAGTATAGCAGGCCCAAGGAGCAATAACCGTAATAGAGTCCTTTAGGGTAGTCCCTGTCAAGTGATTCCTGGAGCAGGAAGTTTGCCGAGTTCTGGGCCTTGTGGAATTCTCCCTTGTCTATCTGGAAAGATATGACGTTCAGAAGCTGGCTGAAATACTCGGCCATAAGACTGTATTTCAGTGCAAGATTCTGAGCCTCAGTGTTGTGATGGAAGAAATCTGCCGAGTCCATCCTGCTGTACGCATTGTAGCATCTCAAGGCCTCAGCATAGTATTTCATGGGCTCGTTGCTCTTTTCCTGATCAGACAGCATATCCAGGGAATCTGCAAATACAAGAACCCAGTCCTGGTCATAGTAATCTGCAGCCAGGTCATATCTGTCAGTGAGCTGCTTGGGCTGGGAATCCCAGAAATGGACCTCAGTCTGGGCATTGAGCATGCTCCCGGCAGAAACTGCCAGAATCATTGATAATATGACATGCCTGAGTCCCATTTCAATTCCCGTCCTGATAGTTATTTGTCTTGTATATGGAATTCCTTGCGTGCAGCTTCAAGCATCGTCAGGAATTCTGGCTCTGCGCAGAGACGGGCAAACGTGACGCTGCCGGCAACGCGTCCGGCATCGACATCACTCTGGTAGTGGTAGCCCAGAATAACACGGCTCTGGCCAAGCTCGTATGCAATCTTCATGATCTCTTCAGTGTGGGAAGGATCAATTGCAGTCAGGATCATGCCGACAAGCCACGATGCATGTGTGTGACCTGAAGGGTAACTGGTAAAGTCTGTAGGATTCTGGCCACGCGGATAGCCGGTGTCCTCCTTGAATTGCTGGTATGGCCTGACGCGTGCAAAGTAAGCCTTTGCGCTTGCACCGGCCTGACTTTCTGTCTTGTGAGCCTTCTGCAGCAGCTCGTAAAGCTTGGGGTTGTCCTGTGGAGTGATGCAGTGGCTCATTCCCGCTGAGAATCTCTGCATGAAATAGTCTGCATTGATTCCTGCATCGCGCACTGCCAATTGTCCACGCTCTGTGTCACGGATTGACTTGCCCCACTGATACTGTGCCCAGTCATCAAAGAACCTGGCAGACTCAAGGGTAGGGGGCTCAGGAATTATCTTCTCAATATGCGGAGCCTCTGCTGTGGTGTAGAATGGAGTGTACTGCACAAACTGGGCCCCAGCCGTCAGCGGCAGGCATAGCAGCACTCCAAGTGAGATAGCCTTCATCATTCTGTATAATATTCAAATACCCTGCCGGCAGTGTGGCCGAAATGCTCACCGTGCTGGAAGATAGGTTCTGTAGTCTCGTTACGCTCAATCCAGTTACCGTACTGGTCGTACTTATACCTGTCATAGGTGTTGTTGTACTCTGTGTCAATTGACCAGTATGCTGACTTCACAGCAGTAAGGTCATCGTGCTCATTGTATGAGTAGATAGACCAGTAGTGCGAACCGTACGGATCACGGTCTGGGAATTCTCCGGCATCGTACGATGCTGGCTCCCATACGCGGTCACTTTCAATATATGTATAAGTGCCCTCTGTGACAGTACCGTACCAAGTCTCATAGCTATTGGTTACCACCTGCTTTATCATGCCGTTCGGATAGTACTCGGTACTCTTGATAGGACCTCCGGAATATGGCATTCCATCCTTGTATTCTATGTAGATGGTGTCCCTGTCTTCCCAGTTGCCAATCAGATTGCCTTCATAGTCACATGGATATCTGTGGATGCATATCTGAAGATTTCCATTCTCATCAAATGAATAAATCCACTCTGCACGCTGCTCATGGTCACCCTGGTCATCGACCTCAATCATTGCAGAAAGGCCCACCCTGATGTCGTCATTGTTGTTGGCATAGATAGTCCAGTAGTCGCTTGCCACCATCCTGTCACCATTGTCATACTGGAAGGTCGTGACAAGTGTCCCGCTGTTCCTCTCTGTCACACGGTTCTGGGAGTCGTACTTGTAGGTAATCTCATAGGATTCAACAAGATCCTGAAAATATGTCTCGCGTATCAGGTTGCCGGCCTTATCATACTGGTAGAGGCTGTAACCGTTCAGCTTTGAGCCGTTCATGGTCTTGTACCAGGACTTTACCGGTCCGCGCAGTCCCATCTTCTGTGCACTTGTACGCTTCCAGTAGTTTACCTTATAATAATCCTGGTCACTGAAGTCTGGCTGGGCATCGGCATTCGGGTCATCCTGGCCATTGTCTCCGCCGTTCTGCTCTCCATTGCCGCCGTTCTGCTCTGTTCCCGGATTGAATGGATTTTCGGTTGGATCTTCTTCACAGCTGGCGGTAAGCAACATTGCTGCAAGTGCCAGGGAGATGTAATGATATGGTTTCATTTTCTGTATTATATGCTGGTTTTACAAATCCGGATATTACCAAGGAAAGTCTTCCGGGTTGTTCTTCACGTTTGAGCGGAGGTTCTGATTGAGTCCGCTTATCAGTTCCATGTCTTCTGCCGAGAGCTCAAACTGAAGTATCTCAAGATTCTCCTTGAAGTGGTTTGGCTTGGCACGTGGAATGGTAATCAGGTCACGCTGAATAATCCATCTGAGCACAATCTGCGATGCCGTCTTTCCATATTTCCCGCCCAGAGAC
>JAKSIY010000113.1 GCA_024398535.1 Bacteroidaceae bacterium | reverse complement strand
TGGAGGTCCTAGGTTCAAGCCCTAGATGGCCCACCCTGAAAATCAAGCACTTACGAGTAATCGCAAGTGCTTTTTTTATGCCCTGCGAAAACATTGCGAAAACAACGGAGTTCAGTTGGGCAGTTTTTCCCTCAATGGATTGCATCAGATTTGATGTCTTTCCCATTTGAATTGCACCAGCATTTGGCATATTTCATGCCATTTCATACTGTCACAATCAAGATTACTGCAACGTTCTTTCCTGGTGGTTGAATCAGTAATTGGTACTGATGGTACTTATTCATAATGTATGTTAAACTTTCGGTGCAGCAGTAGAACCCAAAATGCTTTCCATTGTACAGCAACTGCTGGCATTGCTGTAGTGCTTCATGCCAGCAGGCCATCCGGTCATTGTACAGGAAGTCAGCTTCAGACAAACTCCCTTTGACACCTGAAAACCATTGGCATTATCAGTTTGGATCAGACCTGTCAGAACTTCGGTTTCTGCCACCACATGCATCCTTGAAGGTACAACACCACATCTTCCTCAATATCTTGTCTTGTACACCAAATGGCTGTTCTACAGTCGTTTGTGATACTTTGAAGGTCAAAATCCATTGCATACATTTGCATCGTCAAGCATCCATGTGCACTATTCCGAAGGCCTGGAACAACGCTGGATGCAAATATGAATTTTAAAATAGAGACACACATGTCAGACAGTAATTTGAAAACAAATGAAGTGGTGATGATTACAAAAGCCGACTTCATGAGCATCGTTGAAGATGCCGTAAAAGAAAGGATCCAGATGACCTTGCTCTCCAGCAAGGCCGAGCCGGAAAGGCAGGAGGAGAGATACATGTCACGCAGGGAGGTGGCTGACTTGCTGAAGGTGGACTTCTCCACCCTGTGGCGTTGGAACAAGACAGGCATTCTGCACAGCCACAGGAAAGGCGAGCGCGGTGTGCTGTATCTGGAGAGTGAAGTAAGACAATTCATAGCCGGGAAGAATGGCCATGTATGACAGTGCAAAAACATATACAGCCCTGTGCCGCCATGTATGGAGACAGGGCGAGCTGCTGCGTCTGTCTGTAAGTGCCAGGCTACTCTGTCTTGCGATGGTGGAGATCAGGGCAAGATACGATGACAGCCTTTGGTTCACATGCAGCATCTCTGACCTGCACATGATATCCGGCCTGTCACAGACCACTGTCAAGTCGGCAATAAAGGAGCTGGAGGAGAAAGGACTCATTGATCATCAGAGCGGCACGTCCAGAGCCGAGCCGTCAAAGTATCGCATCAACAGCAATGCTGTCGGCAGACGACCGGATAAGTTGCCAGGTCAGTTACCAGAACAGTTGCCTGAAAACTTGCCTGAAAACTTGCCTGAAAACTTGCCCGGTCCACCTATTAGTAATAAAATAGATAAATCTATTAAATCCATAATTGAAGATAAAGAGAAAGGAATAAGTATTACCACCGCTTCTCTAACCTTATCTGACAATGTTCCTTATCCTGTAGAAATGCTTTCATCCCTTATTTCAGACAATGAATGGATGTCCAGAATTAAGGACTGCATGCTTAATGAGAAGAAGAGAGACATAAGCGACGAACTGATACGTGCCAGATACGACGAATTCATACACTATCTGCTGGCACAGGGAAAAAAGGTCAAGACGGTCAACGACATGAAGAGCCACTTCATTAACTGGCTGCGTTTCAATCTGGACAAACAACAGCCGTCATTTCAGACAAGACTCAATGATGACTGTATCCTGCGTGACGATTCACCGGATAGGTTCAAATAACTTGAAATGATATGTATACAGAAGAACAACTTAATATGGCTGCTGAGCGAATGGAGAACGATTATTTCAAGCCTCTGGCTCAGATACGTGAGATCAGGATTCCAGACGCGGAGTACAAACTGAAACATATTCTGTCGTTTCTGTTGCGAAAGAAGGGACAAAGTCTCAAGTGGCTGCCTGCCTATGACGAAGTCGCGCAATGGCTCGGCAACAACGGGCGCAAAGGACTGCTCATCATGGGCAACTGCGGAACAGGCAAGTCACTTCTGTGCTGTAATGCAATCCCCATGCTGCTGCATCTGGAATTCTATAAGAATTTTTATGCCATACCTGCATGGAGCCTATCCGATGTCTGGAAAGAACATCTGAATGACGACATATGCATCATTGACGATGTCGGGATGGAACCTGTCGGGATGAGGTACGGCGAACCCATTCACGCATTTGCCACCATGATTTCAAATGCCGACCAGAAAGGGCAACTTATGATACTCACCACGAATCTAAACACCGAAGATCTTCTGAAAAAATATGATGCAAGGGTTATGGACCGCATCAGGGGAAGCATGAGAACCATAGCAATTCCAGGCGCTTCTTTCAGGTAAACGTTGGACAAATGTTATAGCCCACTATAACTACCCGCTGCGCTCCCTGGTAGTTGTGGGCTCTGCCGAGAGCCTGGGCTTTGCCCCGACCCAGTCAGAACGCTGTCCCGACACCCAGCTCAGGTGTTTCACCCCTGAGAACCCGGAGCAGAGAGTGACCCTCTCTCTGCACTCTCCGCTCATGGGCTGTCTGCCACCTGAGAACCCCGAGCAAGGAGTGGCTCTCTCCCTGCACCCTCCAATCAGGACTCCGCCCTAATGACCCGACATGGCTTCAACTATAAGTTAAACATATAAACGAAGAATCAATGAGTACTACAGCCAAGGCTTCCGACCATGTGAAGCCATGCAACATCGCACAGAGCGAAAGACACAACAGGCGGGATGAAGACTACATGAAGTCACTCAACCCTGCCAAGCTATATATCCGTGTTGATCTCAGCCAGAACAACACATCCTATGTCGCACCTGAAATGGAAGGCATCAGTCTTCAGCAGCACTATGACCACATCAAGGAAATGGTCAAGCTGAAGACGGGGCGAGCCATGCAGGAGAAGGATGTCGAATACACCGATAAGAAAGGAAAGGTCCGTGTCAGAAAGGGATGCAGCCCAATCCGCGAGAGTGTGGTGAACATCAAAGAAGACACCTCGCTGGAAGACCTTATCACCTACACTCAGAAAGTTGAATCCAGATGGGGCATCAAGGCAATCCAGATCCATCTGCACAAGGATGAAGGGCACTATGATAATCCCCAGGATATCGAGTCATGGAAGCCGAACTACCATGCCCATATCATCTGGGACTGGATGGATCATCAAACGGGCAAATCCTTCAAACTGGATGCAAACGACATGTCCGAGATGCAAGACCTGGTAGCTGGGACATTGGACATGGAACGAGGTCAGAAGAAATCCGAGACAGGACTTGACCATCTGGAGCGGAACGACTTCATCATAAAGAAGCAGGAGGACAAGAAGAAGATGCTTGAAGAGGAAAAACGCAAGGCACTTGCCGAGATGGATGAGACCGAGAAGAGAGTAAGCGAGGCAAAGGCCAGGTACGACAAGCTCAGTGCCGATGCCTCAATCCTGCGGAAGGAAGTATATTCGCTGAAGTTTGAGCATGAGTGGAAGGACCATGCCCTGTTTGCCCTGTCCGGTTATCTTCTTTCTATGGACAGAAGGCTGCAGTACTGCATAAGCGCAATACAGGACTATGCGTATTCCGGCACTGGAGGCAGAGGCGGCAAGCATGGAGACATCTTCTATGATGAAGAGTCGTCAACTATCAGGAACCTGATGAATGAACTGGCAAAAATGGCTGGTTGTGCGCTCCGCAAAATTGCAGACTGGCTGGTATGGGTGGCGCAACTGGCCTCTCCCAATGGGTTCAACGAATGGGAACTGAAACGGGCAGACAGGGAAGTCTATGACATTGCCGATGGAAATTACGACTGGCGGATCGAAAGATTCGAGCAGAGGAATGGGGTAAACAGATGAAAATGCCAAAGGAGGACAAGTCAAACTGACCCATCCTCCTTCTTCTTCTAACTGGCTAAGTTCCAGATCTTACACCTTTGAAATGAAAACCCATTCGCCGTTCTTATAATCATAGCGAAGGTATGTGTGCTGGCCGTTTATGCTTTCAGGATCAATCTCATATTTCCTGTCCGGAACCCATTCGCTGCCGTTCCACTTATCCTCGGTCCAACCCATAAGAACAAGACCTTCATATTTCTGGACCTTTCTCTTTGACTTGACCCACTCATCACCCTTCTTGTCATAATAGATTGCACCGGTGATTGATGCATACTCAATCCAGTAGTCAAGAATCTCAAGTTTCTGGGTTAGTTCCAGCTTGTCTGTTGTGTGTGAATATTCATAGTACAGGGCCGATACTGGAAAACCTTTGTCATCGGTACTGAACTCATACTTGAAATCTGTGCGCCACTCCTTTTCTGAAGAATAGCCGGTCTGTAGCAAGTATGATACCGTCTCAATGAATGAACGGTTTGGAGTGTCATACACGAATTCGTCCTTTACGGCAGGCTCCCATTTCCCGTCAACCATGTCACTGATTTCCTTTTTCAGAACCTTGCCCATATCATTGTAGGAGAATACCGTCATACGGTAACGGCCCTCTGGGTCAACACCTTCATAGACCTTGCCGTTTGCATCGTAATAGATACTCTTGGTAATGGCTAC
>JAKSIY010000112.1 GCA_024398535.1 Bacteroidaceae bacterium | reverse complement strand
TTTTAGGCAAGCGAGCTCCGCGCGAGCTGTGAAGGACGCATCAGCGGCAAGCGAGCATCGCGCTCGCGACGAAAAACGCATCAGCGGCGTCTGGGGCGCAACGAAAGACACCGCGAAGGAAACACCGGGTCAGGGTCAGCATCCGAAGTTGGGCGACGCCCGAGGGTGGGCAGGGTCAGCGGCTTGGCAGGGCCAGAGTCAGCGACCGAGTCAGAGGCGGGAGTCGGCGCCCCACATCATTTTGTGACGGAGGGTGGAGAAGAAGTTGCAGCAGGCAGGACGCATGACGTTGAACCGGAATGGGGCTTCTTCAATTTTCAGGTGTATACCTTCAGGACAGCTGAAGCTGCGGCCGTCAATTGAAACCAGGAAATTGTGCGTGCGGCTCTCTACCGTGGCCTCGATGGTGCTGTTACCCTGCATGACGAGCGGACGCATGGTCAGGCTGTGCGGCGCAACCGGGGTCAGGCTGATGACATCGGTTCCGGGAGCTATGACTGGTCCTCCTACGCTCAGTGAGTATGCAGTAGAACCTGTCGGGGTGGCAATGACCAGTCCGTCTGCCATATATCTGGTAAGGAATGTGCCGTCAACATAGGTGTTGATGCTGATCATTGATGAGATGTCATGCTTCAGGATTGCAATGTCGTTGACGGCGTATGGGGTGAAATCCTTTGGCAGAAAGCTCTTTGCGGAGCCCTGTCCGTATTCTGATCCCTGTATGCAGTCATGGCCTGAGGGTGACTGGAGCGAGAGTTTCAGCAGGGGCCTGTGACCTATGGTGTAGCGGCCCTCGTGGATGTCGCGGAAGGCATCGGCCAGGTTTTTCTCTGAGATGTCAGCAAGGAAACCCAGACGTCCGGCATTGACGCCGAGCATCGGTATTCCGGACTTTCCGTACTTGGCTGCAGTCTGAAGGAATGTGCCGTCTCCGCCGACAGAGATGATTGCGTCAGGACTGTCGATGCCATGTGTACACGTTTCTGGGTCTGGGCAATGGATGACTGTGTCACCATACTCATTCAGCGTGTTCATGAGCATGCCATAGACTTCTTTGTAATTTCCTGAGCCTGGATTACCGATTATTGCGAATTTCATTCTTGAGTCAAAGGATTTTTATGCTATCTTTGCGGGTAGTAGTTATAAGGTGGACTATACCCGTCCGCAAAAGTAACAATTATTTGAAACAGGAATAACAGATGACACGCTTAAGTGTTAATATCAACAAGATTGCTACCCTGCGCAATGCCCGTGGGGGCAATAATCCTGATGTTGTCAGGACGGCTCTGGACTGCGAGTCTTTCGGCGCTGACGGCATAACCGTGCATCCAAGACCCGATGAGAGACACATCAGAAGGAGTGACGTTCTGGAACTGAAGAAGGTTCTTTCAACGGAATTCAATATTGAGGGATATCCGTCAAGGGAGTTCATTGACCTGGTGACTCTGGTCAAGCCGGCTCAGGTGACTCTGGTGCCGGATTCTCCGGATCAGATAACGTCGAACCACGGTTGGGATACCGTTCAGAATCAGTCTCTTCTGACTGATATAATTATGGAGTTCCGCAATGCGGGCATCAGAACTTCAGTCTTTGTGGATGCCGATGCAAAGGCCGTAGAGTACGCTGCCAAGGCCGGTGCTGACCGTGTGGAGCTCTATACGGAGCCGTACGCTACAATGTATCCGACAGACAGGGACAAGGCAATTGCTCCGTTCGTTGAGGCTGCCAAGGCTGCACGCAGCTGCGGGCTGGGCCTGAATGCCGGTCATGATCTGAGTCTGGTGAACCTGCAGTTCATGAAGCAGCAGATTCCATGGCTTGATGAGGTATCGATAGGACATGCGCTGATATGCGATGCCCTCTATATGGGTCTTGAGACCACTATTGAAAAGTATAAACAATGCATCCTTTGAATAATATGATTTTACAGGCAACAATTGCGCAGGCGCTCGGCGATACTGCAAACAACAGCCAGGTCATGGTTGATCTGACAGAGAACGTAACAGAAAAGATGAACCTGCTTGACATGGCAATGAAGGGAGGCTGGATTATGGCTGTCCTTCTGGTGCTGTCTGTCATCTGCGTGTATATCTTTGTTGAAAGGATAATGGCATTCAGGAAGGCATCGCTCAAGGATCCGCATTTCATGGAGAGGGTGAACGATTATGTGAAGAACGGTGAGCTGAAGTCTGCAGTGATCTACTGCCAGGCATCGAACACTCCGTTCAGCAGGATAGTTGAGAAGGGCCTGCAGATGGTAGGCCGCTCAAGAGTAGACCTGCTGGCAGGTATGGAGAATGCCGGAAACGTTGAGGTTGCAAAGCTTGAGAAGGGACTTTCAGGCATGGCTACAATTGCCGGCGGTGCTCCTATGATTGGATTCCTTGGAACAGTAATAGGTATGGTCCGTGCATTCTGGGAGATGGCAAATGCCGGTAACAATATTGACGTGTCACTGCTCTCAAGCGGTATCTATCAGGCCATGATCACCACCGTAGGCGGTCTGATTGTGGGTATCATTGCAATGTTTGCATACAACTATCTTACCAGCAAGGTTGACCATATCTCAAATGAGCTGGAGTCTTTCATTCAGGATTTTGCATCATCAGCTGCAGGAGAGTAAGCCATGCTAAAGAGAAGAAACAAGGTATCAGCATCGTTCAGCATGTCGTCTATGACCGACATTATATTCCTGCTGCTGATATTCTTCATGATTACGTCAACCATGGTCAGCCCGAATGCCATCAAGGTGCTGCTGCCGCAGGGTTCGCAGCAGACTTCGGCAAAGCCTCTGACCAGGGTCATCATTGACAAGGAGCTGAACTACTATACCGCTTTCGGTACTGATGACGAGATGCCTATTGACCCTGAAGAGCTGACAGCATTTCTGCTGGACTGCCAGGGCAAGGAGCCTGAGATGTACGTTGCACTTTATGCTGACGAATCGGTGCCATACCGTGAGATTGCATGGGTGCTGAATATTGCTAACGAGAACCAGTTCAAGGTTGTTCTTGCAACAAGAAAGCCTGACAGAAAATAGAAACATGGGGTCTTTCAAGAAAAAGGATATCAACTGGCTTGCACTTGGGCTGACGGTACTGGTTCATGTACTGCTGGTCCTGTTTCTGTGGCTTGCGGTCTTTAGGGTTCCAAAGCCTGAGGATGAGAGCGGTGTGCCAGTCATGATTGGAAGTCTGGGAAGCCTTGATACAGATTTCAACCTGACTCCGGTTGACACTTATCAGGCTCCGACGGCTGCCAGTACTCCTGAGCCGGTGCCAACTCCAAAGGCGGCTGATCCGATTGTCACTCAGGATATTGAGGAGACAGTTGCCATAGAGACCGGTCAGAAGAAGAAGGAGACGGCCAAACCGCAGGAGAAGAAGCCTACAGAGACTCAGAAGAAACCTACTGAGGCAGAGCTGAAGGCTCAGGCTGAGGCAAAGGCACTGGCAGAAGCCAAGGCAAAGGCTGAGGCTGACCAGCGTCTGGCAGAGCAGGCTGCACTGACTGCCCAGCAGCAGATGTCAAACCTGTTCGCAAATGCCGGTGCACAGACCGGAGCGCAGGGACCGTCTGAGGCTGCGGGAACTCCGGGTTCGCCTACCGGTAACTCCACAGAAGGAAAAACTGCCGGCACTGGCGGCTGGGGATCATTTGACCTGGGCGGAAGAAGCCTTGGCTCAGGTGGCCTGAAAAGACCGGAGTACACGGTTCAGGAAGAGGGTAGGGTTGTTGTCAACATAACCGTTGACCCTTCAGGAAGGGTAATTGCAACAAGCATCAACAAGCGTACCAATACAGCGAACGTCCAGTTGCGCAATTCTGCTGAACAGGCTGCAAGGCAGACCCGTTTTAATGCAATAAGCAGCAACGGTGACAATCAGATGGGTACAATTACCTATTACTTCAAACTCAACTAAAATCAGGAACAGGATATGGTTTATGTATTTTTGGCTGACGGCTTTGAGCCGATTGAGGCCATTACACCGGTAGATATGATGCGCAGGGCATGCATCGACGTCACAACAGTTTCAATCATGGATTCTGTCATGGTCAAGGGTGGCCGCGGCATTACCGTTGAGGCCGATGCCATGTTCGGTGACGTTGATTTCAGCGATGCCGACATGCTGATCCTGCCGGGAGGTCAGCCAGGAACAATGAACCTAGGAAACTTCAGGCCTCTGTGCCAGCTGCTTCTTGATTTCAATGATGCCGATGCCCCACTTGCAGCCATCTGCGCTGCACCGTCAATACTTGGCAAGCTGGGAATCCTAAAGGGACTGACTGCAACAATCTTTCCAGGCTGTGATGACGGAATTGAGGGTGTTAGGTTTACCGATGCCCTTGTGGAGCATGACAGGAACATCATTACTGCAAAGGGACCTGCTGCTGCCGCACTGTTCGGAGCAGAGATCATAAAGACCCTGAAGGGTGAGCAGATGATGAAGGCCGTGATGTCCGGAATGCAGTTCCAGGTGTGATGCAGGATCTGGGCAGCAGGGACGTGAAGTATCTGCCGGGAGTGGGCCCCGCAAGGGCTTTGATGCTGGCAGAGGAGCTTGGAATCCGCTCCTTGCATGACCTTCTGTACTATTTTCCATATAAATACATTGACAGAAGCCGTCTGTTCTCAATAGCAGAGATTGACGGCAACATGCCCTATATTCAGCTGAAGGGCAGGATTACCGGCTTTGCAGAAGTCGGCGTGGGCAGACACAAGCGTCTGACTGCGCGTTTCACTGACGGCAGCGGCGTGATAGAGCTGGTCTGGTTCCAGGGCATGAAGTATGTGCAGGACAGATATCACCCCGATACG
>JAKSIY010000111.1 GCA_024398535.1 Bacteroidaceae bacterium | reverse complement strand
ATTACATTCTCTTCTGTACGTGCATCGGCTGGCAAGGCACATCTGAACAGATGATAGATGCCATGTCCTACAAAGTCGTAGTACCTTGATGTCGCATGGGTAGGAAATCCCAAAGTCTCAAGTGAGTAGTTTACTGCGGCAGCAAGGTCTGCAACTGTGTCAAGCAGAGTTCCGTCCAGATCAAATATGACAAGTGTTTTCATCAGCGATTTCTCTTATCGGCTGCAAAATTACTCAAAATCCAAAATTTCCGGTACTTTTGTACCCATGCAACCAGCATTATATCTTATCCCTTCGCTTCTTGGCGATACTCCAGTTGACCATGTGCTTCCTCCGTACAATAGGGAGGTGGTACTTGGTATCAGGCATTTCATTGTAGAAGAGGTGCGTACGGCACGCAGGTTCCTGAAACAGGTGGACAGGTCAATAGACATTGACCAGCTGACGTTCTTTACCCTGAACAAGCATACCCCAAAAGAGGAGATCTCTGCGATGCTTGCCCCGCTGGAGCAGGGGATGCCGATGGGTGTTATTTCTGAGGCCGGCTGTCCGGCCGTTGCCGATCCCGGAGCCGATGTGGTTGCAATTGCCCAGCGGAAAAGACTCAAGGTGGTTCCTTTGGTAGGCCCGTCAAGCATAATACTGTCAGTCATGGGCGCTGGTTTCAATGGCCAGAATTTTGCCTTTAACGGCTATCTTCCAATAGATCAGGATGAACGGATAAGGACGCTCCGGAAACTTGAACAGAGAGCCTGCTCTGAGGATCAGACTCAGATATTCATTGAGACTCCATACAGGAACCAGAAAATGATTCAGGAACTTGTAAAGACACTGAAGCCCCAGACAAGAATCTGTGTGGCAGCAGCTCTTACCTGCCCTGAGGAGTATATCTGCACACGTACTGCAAAAGAGTGGGGAGCCCAGATGCCTGAACTCCCCAAAATTCCGTGTATTTTCCTTATTTATAAGTAATTCCTATTTAAGGAATCTTTCCAAGAAGTCAAGCATCGTGTCATACAGATGCTTGCGGGTACTTGTGCCTACCAGGCTATGCTCCTTTCCGGTATAGACATGCTGGTCAAATACGATGCCGGCATCGATAAGCGCATCGGTATATGCGGCAGAGTTCGTGTAGAACACGTTGTCATCAACAAGTCCATGGACAATCATGAGTCTTCCGTTTAGGTTCTTTACTCTCTCAATTGCAGACGATGCCTTGTAGCCTTCACCGTTCTGGCCTGGGGTACGCATGAAGCGTTCTGTGTATGTGGCATCGTAGAAACGCCAGTCTGTAACAGGTGCCACGGCAATTCCGCAGCGGAATACAGGAGTGCCCTGGCTCATTGACATGATGGTATTGTAACCACCAAAACTCCAGCCCCAGATTCCAATTCTGTCCTTGTCAACGTATGGGAGTGTAGCAAGGTACTTGGCTGCCTCAACCTGATCGTCGCTCTCCATTACTCCAAGCTTCAGGTATGTCTCTTTCTTGAATTCGCTGCCGTGACGTCCGCAGCCACGTCCGTCAACACAGGCAACAATGATGCCATGCTCAAGCAGCATGTTCTCAAAAGCACCTCCGGCAACGAAACCGCTGCTCCACGAATCAAGAACCTCGTTGGAGCCTGGTCCGCCATACTGATACATCAGTACTGGGTATTTCTTTGTGCCGGCATCGGCAGGCTTGACAATCCAACCGTCAAGCTGTGTGCCGTCAACAGTCTTGAATGTGAAGAATTCGCGCTTCACAAAGCCGGCTTCCTTGACGTCTGATGCCAGTTTTGCATTGTCCTCAAGTACGGTGATCTGCTTTCCCTGATTGTCAAATGAAGCAATGAAAGGTGGAGTGTTGATGTCTGACCATGTTCCGATGTAGTATTTCAGGGTGCTGCTGAAGATTGCGCTGTTGTCACCACGCTTCTTTGACAGACGTGTAATCCTGCCTTTTGAATCCATCTTGCAGATATCAGAGTAGAGCGGACCCTCCTGATTGCTGCTGAAGTAGAGTGTCCCGCTCTTCTCGTCCCATCCGTAGAATGAGAGTACGTCCCAGTCTCCCTTGGTCATCTGACGTATCAGCTGGCCGTTTGTATTATATAGGTAAAGATGGTTGCGGCCGTCTCTCTCACTTGGCATGATGAAACGTTTGCCGTAGAATTTTATGTTCAGGAACTCTTCCGGCTCAATGTAATATTTGTCTTCCTGACGCAGTACAAGGTTGCACAGGGTTGAACGCGGGTTTGCGGAATAGACATTGAGAAGGTTCTGATTGCGGTTTATTGTGAAGAGGAACAGTGTGTTGTTGTCATCTTCAACAAAGGCGATGCGTGGAACGTAGGTGTCAGAGTCAATAGGCAGTTCAAGAGTGCGGTCAACTGAACTTTTTATGTCAAATGTGTGAACGTTGACTTTTGCATAGTGTGAACCGGCTACTGGATAGTAAACGTCATGGCCTGCCAGAAGAGGCTGTGTGGTTGCCCCGTCCTTTACTGCAGCCTGGAACATCGGCATGGAATACTGTCCTTCAAGTGATTCGTCAAACTTTACATAGGCAAGAATCTTGCTGTCTGCGCTGAATTCAAAGGCATTGGTGATGCCGAACTCTTCATCATAGCACCAGTCTGGAACTCCGTTCTGTATTTTTCCCGGCATGCCGTCTGTAGTAACCTGTGTCTCTGCATTGTTGAAGAGCAACTTGACAAGGAAAAGGTTTCCCTGTCGTGCAAATCCTATGACATTGCCGTCCGGAGAGAACTTTGGAGCCTGCTGTGGGCCATTCTTTGAGAGTGGCTCAATGGTGTTGTTCTTTATGTTGAAAATGTAATAGTCTGCGCTGAATGAACGGCGGTAGATTTTTGTCCTTCCAACCTGGATCAGGATTTTGTCCTCCTTTGGAGACATGGTATATCCGGAGAAGCTTAAAAGAGGATTCATCCCCTCGGCTCTTCTTGCTGTTGCTATGTTGAAGATGGTGTCAATGGCATGACCATCCTTGAACGAATATCTGACCAGGCTTCTGTAACTTGCGTCAGGCTTGACATAGCTCTCTCCATCAGCCAATGGAGTAATAGTGCCTATTGATCTTGAGGAGTATTTACTCGTGGCGATATCGCTTGTTGTTATTTCGGCCGATGCGCTTGTAACGCCTAAGGTCAGCATCATTCCCAATGCTGCAGTGATGAATTTTTTCATAGGTGTAGTTTTGATTCTGCTAAATTACTCTTTTTGACCGATACTCCCCAGAATATGGTCCATGATTTCCTGATGTGCATCGGCATGAAACCATTTTACCTCAGGATCACGCTTGAACCAGGTAATCTGTTTCTTTGCGTAAACCCTTGTGTTCCTGCGTATCTTGTCAAGTGCATATTCCATGGTCTGCGGCTTTCCTTCGGGTGTCAGGGCTCCGTCCATGAGGTCAAACAGTTCCTTGAATCCGACGGTGTTGAGAGAATTCAGATGTCTGAACGGATATACTTTCTCAGCCTCTTCCCATAGACCGTTTGCCATCATTGCATCAACTCTGCTGTTAATGCGGCTGAAAAGTTCCTCGCGGTCACGGTTCAAGGCAATCTTGACAATCCTGAATGGACGTTCCTTCCGGATTCCCTTACGCAAGGCCGTGTAGGTGCCTCCTGACATGTAGCAGATTTCCAGGGCGTGGATGATTCTCTTTGGGTTCTTCAGGTCAACCTGAGCCCAGTATTCCGGGTCAAGGAGCTTCAGTTCTGCTGCCATTGCATCCAGACCGACACGTTCGTAACGTTCCCGGATCTCCTGGCGGATATCCTCTGAGATTGTCGGGATATCATCGATGCCTTTGCAGATGGCATCAATATACATCATGGATCCTCCCGTCATAAGGAGGGTGTCATGGCTCTCAAACAGTGTGTCAAGCAGCCCGATGCACTCTTCCTCATAGGTGGCTGCACTGTAATACTGGTCAAGGGCAAGGTTCCCTATGAAGAAGTGCTTTATCTGCTTAAGCTGTTCCGGGGTAGGGGCGGCTGTACCGACAGGTATGTCACGGTACATCTGCCTTGAGTCTGCAGATATGATTGGACTATGCAGAAAACCGGCAAGAGAAAGACATAAATCTGTCTTTCCCACGCCGGTTGGTCCTGTTATTATTACTAATGTCTTCAAGGTCAGAACAGGTCGTCAATGGAATCAAGGCTTACTGTTCCGCCTTCAGATCCACCATCGCCCATATCAAAGCCATCCTGGTCAAGCTCAGAGGCGTCAAATCCGTCATCTCCGTAGAAGCTTTCGCCGGTATCGAGTGTCGTAGTACTCTTGGCCAGCTGGTCAAAGTCAATTGTCTGTGCCGGTGGATTGCCACCCTGACGGGTAACCTGCAGGCCATTCATACTCTTGCCGGTTATGATCTCCTTCAGTTCAATGAAGAAGCATCGGTCTGTCAGTGGATCGAATACATAAATAAGGTGCTGACCCTCATCCTCAACAAGGTCACTGAGTCTTGTGGTAGCCATTACCCAGCTGTCTTCCTCATAACTGGTGGTCATGTCCTCAAGAGTAACCTCTACACGCTTTTCCCAGTTGTCCTCACAGATGAAGAATGATGTCATCTGGTCATCCGGATAACCTGTGGTATCAAGAATGGCCTTGTGGAAATCCATGAAGGTTGCCTCTGGTGATGCCTGAATCTCACGGTAGAAATTATCTACCTCATCAGAGATCATGATAAATCTGAAGAACATATAATAATATTGATAGACTTATAAAAAAAAACACTGTGAATATTCAATGGATATGGGATATGGTTCATTTGCTAGACTTAGATGTGATATTATAAAATACATATCAAAAGTTAAATTATCATTAAACCAAAACATTGATGATGAAGATATTTTTAAA
>JAKSIY010000110.1 GCA_024398535.1 Bacteroidaceae bacterium | reverse complement strand
CGGCATCTGTTCCCGAGAAGGAGAATGCCCTCATCAACTCACCTATGATGGAGTCGCTCCTGTACTCTGAATTAATCTCATGCTGGAACTGGGAGCCGTCAGGATACTGACAGAGTCCCACTCCATGTCCGATGCTCACCTGGGCAACCGGCTCCAGGGCTATGTAAGAACGGGCATTGCGTCCGGAATGGTAGTCAGAACTCTCCATCAGGATGGATTCCGTAGAGCTGTCCCTGAGTCTCAGATACGCAGACACCGGGGTGTAAAGATCCCCCAGAATCTCCTTTGAGGCTGTCTTGTAATTGAACCTTGCCATATTATTTGCCATAGTAGTTCAGGTACGTCTCAAGATCCTTGTCACCGCGTCCGGAAACAGTAAGGACAACCACATCCTCAGGCTTGAACTTCATCTTTGGCAAGACGCCAAGCGCATGGGCACTCTCAAGCGCCGGAATGATACCCTCCAGGCGTGTCAGTTCAAACGCAGCAGCAATAGCCTCATCATCATTCACCGGAATGATCTGCGCTCTCTTGTGTGCAGCCATATTGGCATGCATCGGGCCGATGCCCGGATAATCCAGACCTGCGCTGATTGAGTACGGTTCCTCTATCTGGCCATCCTCACTCTGAATGACATAGCTCTTGGCGCCATGCAGGATTCCAACCTGGCCCAGAGCTATTGTAGCAGCGGTCTTACCACTGTCAACTCCCAGGCCACCGGCCTCGGCAAGAACAATCTTAACCTTCTCATCGTCAATGTAGTGATATACCGTACCACCGGCATTTGAGCCGCCGCCTACGCATGCAATCAGGTAATCCGGGTAATCACGTCCCTCCTTCTCAAGAATCTGCTCCTTGATCTCCTTGCTGATTACAGACTGAAGTCTGGCCACCATGTCTGGATATGGATGCGGACCTACAGTGGAACCTATTATATAGAATGTGTCTGCAGGATTGCAGCACCAGTCACGGATTGCTTCATTTGTGGCATCCTTCAGGGTCTTGTTGCCAGACTCCACAGGTACTACGGTTGCACCCAGCATCTTCATCTTCTCTACGTTTACATGCTGGCGCTTCACGTCAGTTGCGCCCATGTAAACCACGCACTTCATATTCATGAGAGCGCACACGGTAGCTGTTGCCACACCATGCTGACCAGCACCGGTCTCTGCAATGATGCGTGTCTTGCCCATCTTCTTTGCTATCAGGATCTGACCCACGGTATTGTTGATCTTGTGGGCACCGGTATGGTTCAGGTCCTCACGCTTCAGATAGATTCTTGCACCGTACTTTTCTGAAAGCCGGTTTGCATAGTACAGAGGACTTGGACGTCCCACATAATCCCTGAGAAGAAGATTGTACTCCTTCTGGAAATCCTCACTCTCAATAATTCCCAGATACTGTTTCTGAAGATCCTCTACACACTTATGGAGAATCTCCGGAACATATGCTCCACCGAATTCGCCATAGTATCCATCCTTATTTACAAGATAGCTCATATATATTTCTGTTTCTGTTTATTCTCTTATGAAAAAAGCCCCGTCGTAATCCGGCGGGGCTTGATGTATCTCCTTATGGTATATACATACAGCGTTTACCTCTTACGACTTGTTGAAGTGTAAAAGACGCCAACGCCAATATGTGTTCCTGTTTGTCATCATTTCGGGTGCAAATATATACGAGTTATATCAAAACGTCAAGAAAACAGATGGAAAAATTTATTTTTGCCACACATTTTATTATTTGTCAATCATTATTCTGCATTCCAAGCTCCTCAAGCTGACGTTTCAACATCTCATGCGCAAGGGAATCCATCCTGAGAGAGTCTATCTGATGAGTCATCTCTGCAGTTATGATCCGTCGGCCGCTTATATACCTTTTCTTATAATACGGCTCAGTTGAGACATCTGTCCTGACTCCTCCATGGGTTGCAGCATGAATGAAAGAGAAGGTCCCACTCTCATAGTCAACATCCGTGACAATTCCCACATGACCTATTGAAGAAGAGGAACGCCTGCCACCGAAAAGCACCAGGTCACCTTTCTCCAGATCCTTAGCCCTCTTTACAGCAACACCGTCACGGCCCTGACCTGTAGAGGAGCGCTGCAGTTCGACTCCGAACTTACGGTAAACATAGCTGGTGAATCCAGAACAGTCAAAGGAAGAGGGGCCGGATGAGCCATACTTATATGGCCTTCCCAGATATTTGGTTGCCTCATCTATTATCTGGTCAGCATAAGTCATTGCTCTCATTATGGAATCAAGCTTGGCATTCACGAACGCCATTGAATCCAGGGCAATCCTGGCCTGCATCTTACGTGCAGCATTTTCTATCTCGGCAAGACGTATTGAATCGGCTATCCTGTCCTGTTCCTGGGCCTTGATGGCAGCCTGCCTCTCCATCTGGGCACGGATGGAATCTGCCAGCACAGCAACCCTTCGTGAACGTCGTGGAAGTCTGTCCTGGGCAGTCACACCCATGGCAAACTGGCTGAACAGAATCATTACAACAGAAATAAATACCACAATTCTTCTCATAGCAGACAATTCTTTTTCCACTCTTTCCAGTTCATTCCGACAACACGTTGGAAATGTCTGTAGAAAGAAGACAATGAAATGAAACCACACTCCCATGACAGGGCTGCAAGGTCTTCTGACCTGGACTTGTCCTGCTTAAGAAGCTTGAGCGCATACTCTATCCTGAACTCGTTCACGAAATCGCTGAAAGAACTTGCATGGAACTGATGTATGGTCTTTGAAAGGTAGGTCCTGTTTGTTCCCATCTTCTCAGCAAGAGTCACCAGAGAGATATCCTTGTCCAGGAACAGTTTCCTATCTTCCATCAACTCCAGCAGGACAGAATCAATCTTGACCATTTTGTCGTATGGAATGGCAGACTTGGTCTCTGTCTGGTCATTTACAAAGATATCCTTCTCCCTCAGGTCCTTCATGAGATCCCGGACTGTGTACTTAGAAGAGAGCACAACAAATGAGACGGCAGCCTGCAGAAGGGCAAGATAACAGCAAAGTAGCTTCAATGACAGCTGTCCTTCCAGTTCATAGCGGGAATAGCGTCCTACGAAAGGAATACCCAGAGCCAGCAAGATAACGAACAGGACCATCACATGCATACCCAGATGCAATTCCCTCTCTTCCGATGAGAAATAGTCATCATAACGTCTGTAGTATCCCCTGATCTTGAATGCGCTCCATATTATGATACCTACAAGAGAGAGCAGGATTATGACCTTTATACCGTCAAATCCGACATACGCTACCAGCCAGGACAGACGTGTTGCTTCCGTAACAGGTTCCACGCCGTATATCATGACAGCGCTGACCCACTCCAGTTCCTCGGGCGATGCCGCCAGGAACAGCAGAGAGACCAGAAAGACATATATCATGGATGGCAGGAACAGCAGCAAGACAACCATCGGCTTCAACTGGCTTTCATCGGTCATGATTTTCATGAACAGGATAAACAGGACAGGATCAAAGACAACTATCACGTCAAACATCCAGTTCATGGAGATGCCCTTTCCGGCAGGGAACATGAAATATGAAAGGTACATGAAGAATGAGAGAGCCAGAAGGAGCTGATTGAATCCCATCAGGCGTTGAGGCAAGGATGTCTTGCTCCAACGGAAAAGCACAGCAAGAGGACAGATCAGGCTGGCTAAAGACGGCAATAGATAAATCAGTTTCTCTCCCATTTTATATCTTTTCAACCACAAAGTTACAAAAAAGGGAAGAAACTCATGGTTCCTTCCCCCTTAATGGAATAACAATTATCCTCAATATACCTTGACCTTAGCTGCGGCGGCCTTGCACTTGTCACGCAGGGCATCCAGATCACTGCCATTCGGAGCATAGCTTACAACAACTCCCATTCTTCTGTGGAAACGGGTTGTAGGCTTGCCGAATATCCTCAGGTAGGTATCTGTCTCAGCACAGACTTCATCCTCACCGCTGTATCTTGGCTTCTCATTGCTCTCAATCTCACTCAGGATAACGGCGCTGGCGCCGATGCGCTCCTGGGTTATGCCTGGGATTGGAAGCCCCAGTACTGCACGGCAGTGAAGCTCAAATTCAGAAAGGTTCTGTGTTCCGGCAAGGGTAACCATACCGGTATCATGCGGACGTGGGCTGAGCTCTGAGAAATAGACTCCATTCTCATTGCTGAGGAAGAACTCTACACCCCAGATTCCTGCACCGGTAAGCGCAGCAGTAACCTTTGCAGCCATCTCCTGTGCCTGAGCAAGCTGTTCCGGCATCACAGGTGCCGGCTGGAAACTCTCACGATAGTCTCCGCCTTTCTGAACGTGGCCAATAGGTGGGCAGAACAGAGTTGGACCATTCTTCTGGGTAACTGTCAGAAGGGTAATCTCGCTGTCAAAGCGGATGAACTCCTCAACAATGACCTCCTTGATGTCGCCGCGTGCGCCCTCGGCAGCACACTTCCAGGCCTCAGCCAGTTCTGCTGGAGAATCAACCTTGCTCTGGCCATGTCCTGAAGATGACATCAGCGGCTTTACAATGAATGGGTAGCCAATCTCTTCTGCTGCCTTCTGAAACTCCTGAAACGTTGCTGCATAGCGGTATGCTGCGGTCTTGAGACCAAGCTCTGTGTGAGCGAGTTCACGGATTGCCTTACGGTTCATCGTAAAGTTCACGGCACGGGCACTTGGAACGACCTGTATGCCCTCTTTCTCAAAGTCGTACAGACGCTCGGTGCGGATAGCCTCAATCTCCGGAACAATGATGTCCGGCTGATGCTTGCGTACAACGGCCTCAAGGGCATCGCCGTCAAGCATGCTGAAGACTTCACACTCGTCTGCAACCTGCATGGCTGGAGCACCGGCATAGGAATCACAGGCCACTACATACTGACCTTTTCTTTTTGCAGCAATGACGAACTCTTTTCCACGTTCGCCAGAGCCTAA
>JAKSIY010000011.1 GCA_024398535.1 Bacteroidaceae bacterium | reverse complement strand
GAAATTCTCCTCCCGATGCATTCCTGTGTCCACCGCCATTGAAATGTCTGGCCGCGAACTGGTTTGACGGGACATCGCCCACAGACCTGAGAGATATCTTGATATACCCTTTTTCACGGTCCTCACGCATGAATACAGAGAAACGGATACCGGATATCTGAAGCGGAATATTCACGAATCCTTCTGTGTCACCCTTCTGGAAATTGTATCTGTCCTGTTCCTCCTGAGACAGGGTAATGAGCGCAGCTGACCATTCCGGAAAGACCTGCATCTTCTCACTCAGCACATATCCCATAAGGCGGAACCTGTCTGCCGAGTAGTTGTTGTAAACCCTGCGGTAAATCTCATCCTTGTCAATTCCCTTCTCTATGAGCTGGCTTATTATATAGAAAATCTGTGACTGGCTGCTGTTGTATGTGAATGCGCCGGTGTCGGTCATCATTCCGGTGTAGATACACTCTGCTGTCTGGAGACTCATGTTCCTGTATTCTCCGAAAGCACAGAGGAACATGAATACCAGTTCCGATGCAGAACTGGCCTCAGGGCGTGAAAGGGTTATATTGCAGAAATCAGAAGGTCCCGGATGGTGATCAATCATGATTTTCCTGGCCTTTGAGCCCAGCAGAGCCTCGGCAGCAGCTGCCACACGGTTAGGAGCATTGAAATCCAGACAGCATATCACGTCGGCCTGGAACATAAGTAGTTCTGCCTTGTCAGGCTTGTTCTCAAATGAGATTATGGAATCTGCGCCCGGCAGCCACTTCAGAAAATCAGGAATGCCGTCAGGCATCACTACTGACACGGTCTTGTCACGACTCTGCAGGTAGTGCATCAGGGCCAGCGACGAACCTACGGCATCGCCATCGGGTGACATGTGTGAGATGATGACAAAGCGGTCAGCCCACTCAAGCCATGAGCGAAACTCCGCTACATCCTTTTCTGTAAATAGATTCTCAAGCATATCTCTATGTTTTTCACTGCAAATTTAAGAAAACAAAGGCAATGAGGCAACACTTTTCACTACCAGAATAGCACCCAGCAGAGTCTGGGCCGAGAGCACCCCGACAGCGGCTACCGCAAAACGGCTGCGTCTGGATGCCACATATCCATACAGCAGCAGGATGACAACATAGGCCGTGACAACAGGCAGCAGGCTGTCAACAGAAACGTTCAGGACCGAATGCGGAAGTGAGGTGATGCCGGCAAGAGCCTTCTGCAGTATGCTGCACAGAAGATTCAGGACATGCACCACTCCCAGCCTGAGCAACGGAACCGGTGCCACCATCCACAGGAGCATTGAGAAAAGGACGGTAAGGAACATAAGCGGCATGGCAACCATGTTGGTTACAAGGAAATAGGTTGAGAATGTACCAAAGCTGTACAACACTATCGGTGCCGTACCTATCTGTGCAGCCAGGGAAACGGTTACTATATCCCAGAAATACCTGACAATCCGGTTTTCCGGATTCAGCAGTTCATTGATGTGGGGCTGAAGAAGAACAATGAAGAACACCGCACTGAAACTCAGCTGGAATCCCGTTTCATACAGTCCCGCCGGATCTGCTGCCAGAATCAGGATTGCCGCCAGTGCCAGGCTGTTCAGCGAGGAGCTCTCACGCCCGCAGCATCGGCAGAAAGAGATTATCAGGAACATTATCAGCGAACGCGTGATTGACAGTGGCATCCCTATCATGTATGCATACGCCCAGAGTGCCGCCATAACCAGGGATTCCTTGACCCACTTTCTGCGCCCCACGTTCATGAACGGAGGGAACAGGAAGCCAAGCACAGCGTAGATAATCCCCACATGCAGTCCTGACACTGCCAGGACGTGACTGGCCCCCGATGCAGAGAAGGAGAGCCGCGTCTCGTCGTCAATCAGGTCCTTGCTGCCCAGGGTAACAGCGCTGACCAATGCACGTGCCGCCGGGGTGAACGGCCACTCTTCATAGAACCCGAGCAAGAGATGCCTGATGCGTCTGGACCTCCAGCTCAGACGGTCGGGCACAGGCATGTCAGCAACCGTCCAGTCGGCTGACGGAACCCAAAGCGTTCCCGCCACCCCATTCCGGCGCAGATATCCTGCATAGTCAAACCCGTCCTCAATGCCTTCATTGTCGGGAGCCTCTACCCTGCCACGGAAAGCAATCACCCTACCCGGCTCCAGGGAATCCAGCAGGGTATCGGACGGCACGTAGAGCCACACCGTCTGTCCTACACATTCGCGGGCATCGGCCGCCCCTGTAATCTGCAGCTTCAGGAGCCAGCTTCTGGCACGTTCCCTGGGATAATCCGTGACAACTGCAGTATATACCCTCTTCCCTGAAGGCCATGGACAGCCAACCTGCGAGGCTTTCCACGATGACAATCCTGCCCCGACACAGAACATGCCTAGATTCAGGGCCAACCCATACAGCAAGGGGAACTTCCTTACGGCAGCACACAACACAAGCACCCCCAGGCAGAAGAGAGCCTGGGACATAAAAAAAGATGCCGGAAGCATTTGGCTTGCTCCCGACACCAATATACCTGCCACGAATGGCAACACCAGCCTTATGGCCGGATAATCTGTCAATTTCAAAGTTACTCTGTAATTAAAGGTTTCTGAGACTGCGTATTGCAGCCTCCTGGTCAGTAGCGCCGAACACGGCATTACCGGCTACAAGCACATCGACACCAGCCTCTACAAGACGTTTGCCGGTCTCAATGTTTACACCACCGTCAACCTCAATCAAAGTCTTCAGACCGCGCTCATCTATCATTTTACGCAGTTTTCTGACTTTCTCAATTGAGTGCTCTATGAACTTCTGGCCTCCAAAGCCAGGGTTGACGGTCATAAGCAGGACCATGTCAACATCCTGAATGATATCATCCAGGACAGAGACCGGAGTTGAAGGATTCAGGGTGACTGCCGCCTTCATGCCAAGTTCATGAATCTGACTGATTGTTCTATGAAGATGCACACAAGCCTCATAGTGTACATTGACCGATGCTGCGCCCAGTTCCTTGAAATTGGTCAGGAACTTTTCAGGCTGCACAATCATCAGATGCACGTCAAGAGGTTTGGTACAGTATTTTGCTACATACTTCAGGACAGGAAATCCGAATGAGATATTCGGGACGAATACGCCGTCCATTATGTCCAGATGAAGCCAGTCTGCATCGCTTCTGTTAATCATCTCAAGATCCTTCCTGAGATTTCCGAAGTCTGCAGATAGAAGTGATGGGGAAACCAGTACGCTCATACCTTTACTTTCAGTTCAACGAAAATGCCGATGCCTCATCGGGCATGCAATCAACCGCCTTGAATGTCCCAGCCAGGACCTTCAGGAAATCAATAGTTTTCTGTTTGGGCTGAACCATGGGCATTCCTTTCATGGCTGCGCGCAGAAGTTTCGATGTAATTTCAATAGATTGAGTAGAAGTTTCATCCATAGGCTATCCTTTTCAGTTACGTATTAAGAACGCACATCTGAAAGGAATAGTATATAAATCAGGAAAAAACTTTTCCATTATGAGAGGGTCAGTGCAATCTGGTGCTCAGCAGCCATTCTCCTGACATTTATCAGGGCATAACGCATTCTGCCAAGGGCGGTATTGATTGACACTCCGGTTATATCTGCAATTTCCTTGAAACTGAGATCCTGATAGAAACGCATATACACCACTTCACGCTGATTGTCAGGAAGAAGTGACACCAGCCTGCGTACGTCATCAAGAATCTGTTCCTCAATGATCTTCTCCTCTACATTGTCCTCACACAGTGTAGAGTCATTCAGAAGATCAGTCTGGCAGGAGTCATTTGATACGGTATTGTCGCCACGTTCCTGACGGAAGTAGTCAATGACCAGATTATGCGCAATACGGGTGAGCCACGCACCGAACTTGCCGGTACCGGTATAGCCACCGCGCTGCAGTGTGACAATTGCCTTTACGAATGTTTCCTGGAAGATATCATCTGCAAGGTCCTTGTTGCGTACTATGAAAAGTATGTACGAAAAGAGCTTGTCCTTGTAGCGGTCAAGGAGTACATTAAATGCCTGGCTGTTTCCGTTTGAATACAGATTGACCAATGTATCATCGGTCATTTGATTCAAAGTTTCCATTATCTCTTGAAATTACAAATTAAACGAGTTAATGTTCAATCAATAGGCGTCTTGTTTTTGTTTGTACTCTGATATTATGCGGCAAAGAACGCTCTTTTTTGATTCACATGCAAGCGTCTGCCGTTTTTTAACAATTCCAAAGGGGTTTATTTCAGAGAAACCGTGTGCCTCTGTCATTTCAAAGCCGCAAAGGAAAGCCTGGACAGGCATTCTCTTCTTTCCGGCAAGCTGCAGCTCCAGGATACGTACAGTACCCGTTCCGGCTGCCACCTCTATATATGTCTTGCCGTCAGTCCTGACAACGGTTCCAGGTTTCTGTCCAATGGTCTGACTGGCCACCTGAGTCCTGTAAATCTTGCAGTCCATCTCCTTTCCATCGGGGCAGACAAGTCTGGTCCATGACGCAGGATACGGACTCAGTCCACGTACAAAGTCATGAACCCTGACAGCTGGCAGGTTCCAGTCAATCCGGCAAGTCTCCTTGAAGATCTTTGGAGCAGGACGCAGATCTGATATCTCAGGCTGAGGAACCGGAGTTACCCTGTCAGCCAGCACATCGTCAGCAGTGCGGACAATCAGGTCAGCCCCAACCTCCATCAGCTTGTCATGCAGCGAACCGGCATCGTCTGTATCCAGAATAGGAACGTGCTCCTGATAGATGATGTCACCGGTATCAATCTCATGCTTAAGGAAGAAGGTTGTGACACCGCTCTCTGTGTCACCGTTTATGACGGCCCAGTTGATAGGGGCAGCGCCACGGTACTGCGGCAAGAGCGATGCATGCAGGTTGAAGGTGCCAAGGCGCGGCATATTCCACACCACCTCAGGCAGCATGCGGAACGCCACGACAATCTGCAGGTCGGCATTCAGGGCACGCAGATTGCTCAGGAAAGACTCATCCTTCAGTCGCTCCGGCTGCAGGACAGGAATACCCTGACTAACGGCGTACTGCTTGACAGGACTTGCCTGAAGGACACTGCCATGACGGCCAACAGGCTTGTCAGGCATGGTTACCACTCCTACGATATTGAACCCCTCCTCAACAAGTCTGCGCAGGGAATGCTCTGCAAACTCTGGAGTTCCCATATAAACTATCCTAAGCTTACTTCTGTCCATCATCATTCTTCTGAAAGTTCCAGGAGTACGTTCCTGTACGAATTGAATATCTTTGACTTTGATACAAAGCCCACATAGCAGCCGTTCTCATCCTCAACCGGAAGGTTCCATGCGCCCGTATCATCGAACTTCTTCATGACCACATCCATCGGGTCTGTTATTGAAAGCCTTGTCCTAGGCGATTCCATCAGCCTCTCAACCCGGAATCTGCGATACAGCTCCTGACGGAACATGATGCTCCTGATGCTCTCAAGATTCACCACGCCTACCAGGCGACCGTCAGATTCTACTACCGGGAAAAGATTTCTCTTGGACTTTGAAATCACATTTACCAGCTGGCCAAGATCCATGTCAGGAGTAACGGTCAGGAACTCCTTCTCAATGACATTCTCTGTCTTCATGAGCAGAAGTACAGACTTGTCCTTGTGGTGGGTCATGAGTTCACCCTTCTGGGCTAGACGCATCGAATAGAGGCTATGCGGCTGGAACAGCCTGATTGTAAGGAATGCCACGATTGACACCAGCATCAGCGGCAGGAACATGGAATAGCCACCGGTAAGCTCGGCTATCAGGAATATTCCGGTAAGAGGTGCGTGCATGACACCTGACATGAGTCCTGCCATTCCAAAAAGGGCAAAGTTCTCAACCGGGATTCCGGCGTTCGGGAAGAGCATGTCTGCCACACGGGCAAATATGAATCCGGTCAGACAGCCCAGGAACAGGCTTGGTGCAAATATACCACCGCATCCGCCGCCGGCATTTGTAGCAGTCGATGCAAAGACCTTGGTAAGCACAATCATTCCCAGATACAGCAGCAGGTGGCCGTTGTTTCCGTAGAACAGAGAGTTGGCCATGGCACTGTGGGCAAGTTCAGTAGCGCCATCACTGTTAAGCAACAGCTTTATGGTCTCATAACCTTCACCGTAGAGCGGCGGAAATAGGAATATCAGCAGACTCAGCATCGCAGCACCTATCAGGAACTTCACGTATGGGTTCTTGAACCTTTTGAACCAGTTCTCAAGGCTGTAGGTTGTCTGGGTGAAATAGAGAGCCACCAGACCGCAGACTATTCCCAGCACAAGTACGAACGGGATTCTTGACAGGCTGAATGCATGCAGCTGCATGAACTGGAACATGGCATCGGTACCGGTGAATATGTAGGAAATGGTGGCAGCAGTCACCGATGACACCAGAAGCGGCAGAAGTGAGCCCATGCTCAGGTCAAGCATCAGGACCTCAAGCACGAACACCAGACCGGCTATCGGGGCCTTGAAGATTCCGGCAACGGCTCCGGCAGAACCGCAGCCTACGAGCAGCATCAGCGTCCTGTGCTCCATGCGGAACAGACGCCCTATGTTTGAGCCAATTGCCGAACCGGTCAGCACAATAGGAGCCTCGGCACCGACAGAACCACCCATACCGATGGTGATGGCACTGGCAATCATTGACGACCACATGTTGTGAGGCTTGATTCTGCCGTTCTTCTTTGAAAGTGCATACAGAATCTTGGTAACACCGTGGCCAATGTCGTCACGTACTATGTATCTGATGAACAGACCCGCCAGGAAAATGCCCACGACAGGATAGAGCAGGTACAGGTAGTTAGCCTCAGCCACATTGAAATGGCTGGTGAGCAGCTCCGCAATGAAATGGATCATCCACTTGAGGGTTATTGCGGCAAAGGCCGTGAATATGCCCACAAGCAGACTCAGGAAAAGAATGAACTGCTTCTCACCGATATGGTGTTCACGCCATACCAAGATCTTGTTGAATAGTGTGGTTCTTTCGTCCATCATCACTCTCTGATTATCTTTATCAATCCACCGGAGCCCAGCTTGATGATGCTTGACGGCTTGGATATTGACTTGTCGTTCTGTCTGTATTTCACAATGTAATCAACACCGTTCAGGATCTCTTTTGATATCTCACTGAAATTCTGTGCCGATGCCTGACCGCTCACGTTGGCCGATGTTGAAACGACCGCCCCGCCCAGTTTCCGGCAGAGCTCCTTGGAGAACTCCTCTTTTGTAATGCGGATACCCACGCTACCATCCTGGGCAATCAGTTCCGGAGCCAGACGGCGGGCATTGTCATAGATAATGGTTATCGGCTTTTCAGACATATCCATCAGGTCATACGCAACATCCGGGATATCCGGAACGTAGTACGGCAGCTTTGCATCGGAATCAAGCAGAACCAGCATTGACTTGCTGTCACTGCGCTGTTTCAGTTCAAAGATGCGCTTTACAGCCTGGCTGTTCGATGCATCGCACCCTATTCCCCAGATGGTGTCCGTAGGATAGAGAATGATGCCGCCGTCACGCATCACCTGGCAAGCCTTGTCTATGTCTTCCTTGTACTCTTTCATCAGAATTCACTTGTAAAATGGAAGCGGATATTCTTGAAGTCTATCTGAGCCATCTGAAGCACATAGCCGGAATCAGCCAGGAATACGTCGCGGCCCTCCTTGTCAGTGGCCATGAACTGGAACTTGCGTCTCTTGAAGTTCTCAAGTTCCTCCTTGTCATCGCTCTCAATCCAACATGCCTTGTACAGGCTAACCGGCTCCCAGCGGCACTGGGCATTGTACTCATGCTCCAGACGGTACTGGATAACCTCAAACTGGAGCTGTCCCACAGTACCAATCAGCTTGCGGCCGTTGAACTGGTTCACGAACATCTGGGCAACGCCCTCGCCCATCAGCTGGTCAAGACCTTTGGCAAGCTGTTTTGCACGCATCGGGTCAGCATTCTCAATATACTTGAACATCTCTGGCGAGAAGCTAGGCAGACCCTTGAAGTGCAGTTTCTCACCCTGGGTCAGTGTATCACCAATCTTGAAGTTTCCGGTATCCGGCAGACCTATGATATCACCCGGATAAGCCTCTTCAATGGTGCTCTTGCGCTGAGCCATGAACTGAGTCGGAGAAGAGAAACGGAAATTCTTGTCAAGTCTTACATGATAGTACGGCTCATTCCTCTGGAACTTACCGGAGCAGACCTTGCAGAAGGCAACTGAAGAACGGTGGTTCGGGTCAATGTTTGCAGTAATCTTGAAGATGAAACCGGTAAAGCGGTTGTCCTCTGGCTCAACCAGGCGCTCCTCGGCCTGAGTAGGACGCGGACTTGGCGCGATGCGGACAAAGCAGTCCAGAAGTTCCTTGACACCGAAGTTGTTCAACGCAGAGCCAAAGAAGACAGGAGCCAGGTCACCGGCCAGATATGCATCGTGGTCAAACGGCTCATATACACCGTCAATCAGCTCCAGGTCACTGCGCAGCTTCTGGGCATTCTCTTCACCCACATTAGCCTCAAGCTCACTGCTGTTTATATCAACGCTAACCTTCTCAGTAACAGTCTGCTTGCTTGGAGTATAGAGATCAAGTTTCTCCTCATAAATATTATAGACGCCCTTGAAACGCTGTCCCTTCTCAATTGGCCAGCTGAGCGGACGCACATGAATCTGCAGCTCCTCTTCAAGTTCGTCAAGCAGGTCAAAAGGATCATTACCCTCACGGTCCATCTTGTTCACGAACACAATCACAGGAGTCTTGCGCATACGGCACACCTCCATGAGACGACGTGTCTGCATCTCAACGCCCTTGGCACAGTCAATCACAATGATTACACTGTCAACAGCAGTCAGAGTGCGGAAGGTATCCTCTGCAAAATCCTGGTGACCCGGGGTATCCAGAATATTCACCTTATATCCTTCATAGTCAAACTCCATGACAGATGTCGTGACAGAGATACCTCTCTGCTTCTCAATGTCCATCCAGTCAGAAGTGGCTGTCTTTCTTATCTTGTTTGATTTAACGGCACCTGCAACCTGTATCTGTCCACCAAAAAGGAGCAACTTCTCTGTCAGGGTTGTCTTACCGGCATCAGGATGCGATACAATTGCAAACGTACGTCTTCTCTCTATTTCTTCACTCATATATCTTGTTTGTCTTTTTAATCCTCATCATTCAGGACAAGCTGTCCAGCCCTATCCTTTCCATACAGTTCTGCCAGTCTGGCCAGAAATGACGACACCTGTGCGGCGGCATCGGCGGTCCCGGCAGAAACCTCTGCCCTCCTGAGACGCAGCATCCACACTCCGTAGAGCAGGTCAAAGCAGTTCTCAAGTTCATTCTTTGAAGCCTGTCCCCCTTTCTGGCGGAACTCTACTATGACGGGCAGTACACGGTAGTAGGCCTCATGATACTCCGGACACTTGCTGCTGGCCATAAGCCTTGTATGAAGGTCCTCAAGCAGTATCAGTATATTGTTGTTAATCTGAAGATGTCCCTTTTCACGGACGCCCTCAGTCGTCATCATGGCAATCAGGTCTGAATACCATTGGCACCACTCTTTCTTTACCTCTTCAGGCTGGTCCGATGCCAGAACCACGGAAAAGAGCCTGCCCTCATCAAACTGGGCGGCCCGTATCATATCCTCAACCTGCCACATATAGAGCAGGTATTCTGCAATATTTCTTTCTCTTAATTCTCTTGATATCAGCATATCTTGACAATGGTAACAGTAAGCCACACAAGCGATGCAGCCACAAGCACAATTCCCAGCACCCTGTTAATCAGCCACAGGCTCTTCAGGTTGAAACGGTTCCTGACCTTATTGATAAGAGTACTCAGACAGAGCCACCAGCACATATCTCCCACAAATACTGCAAGATACGCCAGAACAGCCATATAACCGCTGAACTCACTGATCGGGAATGTGAAATAAGTAAACAATGCCAGATAGATGAAAATGACCAGCGGGTTTGAGATTGCCACCACAAAGCCCGTTACCGAGCATCTGAAATCAACCATCTTGGTCCTTGTCGTAGGGGTCACATTCTGGATTGCATTGTTACGCAGGGTGTGTATTCCGAAAAACAGCAGAAGAGCACATCCTATTATCTTTATTATCAGGAATGTCTGTTTGTCCTGAATAAAATCAACAACCAGGGACAGGCCTATTGAGGAGCAGATGATGTAGATGACATCACTAACCCATATTCCCGCCCCGGTAAACAGTCCGGCCCTACGGCCCTGGCTCAAGGTCTGCTCAATGCAGAGAACACCAGACGGACCGGTGGGCGCTGCCGCCACCAGTCCGATCAGGAAACCCTTGAGCAGAACCTCAAGGATACTGAAGTCAAAAAAATCCACAAAAGCCAGACTCATGCCCTACCTTTTCAGATTCTCTTTCCAACAGGAACGTTTATACCGAATACAATGTTAGCATTGAACTTGCCGATTGGAGTACCGGACAGGTCCTTGGTATATTTAAGAGCATCGCTTCCAATGTAGAAGTTGAATGCTGTAGGATGGAAGTTGATGATCCAGCCAAGTGAAGTGCCATAGGTTGAGAGACCCAGATTGGCAGCAAATCCGAACCACTTGCAAGGCTCAGCATTCAGTGAGGTCCTTGACTCAAAGTAGTTCCAGTCACCTAATCTGTATGAAATGAGCTCACCGGCTGAGAGCCAGTTCATGAAAGGCATCTCATACTCAGCGCCGAATCTTGCTGTTGCACCAAGTGATGACTTGTGAGTACTTGTGCCCATGTCATATACCTTGATCATCTCTTCAAAATCATCCTGGAGCTTGTCCATGGTATCATCCATGACATTGTTGTCACCGGTTATGTCATAGCTGCCGAATCCCTGGAACAGAAGCTCCTTTGTCTTGTCTGTAGCAAAGAGCTGGGTATTCTTCCAGTTGATTGAACCCAGATCAGTAAGGGCTGCAGAAACAGAAAGGCCCCTTACAATATCATCCAGGTCATATACGGCACCCAGATCCATGGCCATACCGAAACCGCTGTTTCCGGTCAGCTCAATATCGTCAAACCTGAATTCGTCAATAGAACCGTCATCGTTCTTGGTGACAGGAACCTTTGAACCTACTATAGCGGCCTTCATTGAAGCATTTGTGCGGACACGCCACTCGTTATCGCCCAGTTCTGCATGAATCTCATCAACGTTCAGATCAACGTATCCCATACCTGCCAGGAACTTGACCTTGGCACCTACTGTCAGGTTCTTTGTAATCTTCCTGGCATGTCCCAATGCAAGCTCTGCATAATTGGTAGTGTTCACATTCACATTGTTGATGTCATAAACGCCATCAGAAAGACCGGCCTTCATGAACTCAAACAGGGACTTTGGAATACCTATATGATTCTGGCTCTTGAGCGACACGTCAAAATAGTTGAAACCGCCGAAAGCCCTGAATCCAAGTGTAAACACCTCAATATCCATATCCACTCCCACCTGTGACCTTGCAGGAAGTGCGCCCAGGAACTGCTGTGAAGAGACCTCGCTGCTCATGAATGTGGTCAGCATGTTTGGATCAGAGGTTGAATTGAACAGGAAATCGTCAAGACCAATATTACTCTGGGCAGTCGTACCTATCTGTCCCAGCATAGGGAGTGAGAAATAGGTACGCTCAGGCGTCATGGCCGGATTCAGTTTGTTGCTCTCAAACGAGCCGTTCAGGAAATAGCTGCCTGACAGAGTCTGGGCAGAGACTGCAGTACATACAGTCAGTAATGCCGATGCCAGAATGCATCCGGTTCTTTTCATATTCTTATTCATCTTCGTCTTCAATTACAATGGTAAGACCATCTGGCAGACAGAGTGCCACGTTAGTTAACTCGACATACTGACTGGCCTTAAGGACAGCCTTTCCTAAAGCTGGATCAGATGCAAATCCAAAGTTCAACTCAAGGGCATCAAACTTTGATGCATCCTTACTCTTGAGATCAATACCTATAAGCAGGTCAGAAGTGCTTGGAGAAGCCTCTGTTCCGGCCTTGACATCACAGCGGGTCATAGACACGCCGTCAATGCGGTTGCCCTGTACATCCAGAGGAACAGCGCTTATCATCAGATCCAGTGGAATTGTGTTCACAATCTTAGCCTTGAGCTGGAGTGCCAGGTCTGAATCAATATCCTCAAAGATTTCTGACAATCCGTCCATGGTTTTTGTGTATGACATGCGAAGGTCATCGAACTCAAGCGGAACGTTCACCGAATAGGCACCGTCCAGCTTCAGGTCATCGGCAAGATTCACATAATGGAAATCAGCAGGATTGGTCATGGTGGTATCTGCAATGACTGAGAGTTCAAACTCAACCTTGTCAGGGATTGTAGAAAGGAGATCAGACATACGGCTTACCAGTACATAAACGGTATCAGAAGCCATGTCCAGCTTACGTGTCCCGTTGCGGTAAACAAGTACGGTTGTTGTCTTTGTCTGACCGCGTGGCGATGCAGGAATGACAAAGGTACCGTCTCCATCCGGAGCCACATTGCTGCAGATTGGATTTCCGGCTTTGTCAAAAGAAGAGATGTTCATGTCAACCACGAATGGGATTGAGAAGCCGGTGGTAATGTCAATTGCAATTTCAGGATTGCTCAGGATCATGCTGTTTCCGTCTGACTGCAGAATGTCAGCGGCATCGTCACCAAGATCCATTTCAAAAGAAGAATTGATAGGATCAATCCTTGGGAAAAGCTTTCCTGTGAACGTGCCAAGAGTCATGTCAGAGAAACTCAGTACCGAGTACATGTCAATCTCCTGACCCTTCATATCCTGGGCAAGGCAGTCTGAGGTTGAAACCTTTATGGTACCGTCATATCCTACAGCCTGGGCTGTCAGGATGAAATGCCTCTTGCCGTCGGAGCCAAGCTCTGTACGCTTTGGAGTACTGAATGAGAGTCCGTCAATGTAGAGTCCAGGAATCTCAAAACCATTATCTGACGCAATTTCGGCTTTCTCTATCTGGCCCTCAATGGTAAGGGTATTGGAAGAAAGGGTTACTCTTGGGTCATTGCCGGCGTATCTTACCCTGATGAAATCCGGGAACGACACAGCGAAATTCTTCATTTCAACCTGGCTTACAAATGACGGAAGTGAAGGAAAGCTGAAGGCAACCGTGATAGGAGCGGGACTTTGCAGGTCAACATCCTTGACCAGAATAAGGGCATCATCAACCACCTCATCAATCTGGATATCTGTCGTGAACGATACCGGAGCATCTATTTCTGTACCAGGTATCGGAGTCATATCAGGAAGAGCTGCAACGATTCCGTCAAAGGCAACCCTTACCGGATCAATCACAGGATCAGTCACAGTCAGCACAATATCATCAACATCAACAGATGTAGGGTCTATGGCACCGGAAACTGAGAGTGCATAGGTTCCATCCTTTCTCTTGCGCAGGACATTATCCTGATCATCATCGGAAAGATTGAACAGAGAGTCAAGGGTGATGCGGGAAAAATCCCCAAGAGGAACAGAGAGGCCGTCTGGAGCAAGCTGGATATCCTTCTTGATATCCTTGTCCAGATCAATGTCAGCCGTCTCAGAACATGATTGCATGAATCCGGCAGCCAGTGCCGCACCTGCAATGAAAGTCAGTTCTTTGAAGCGATGCATATTGTTTTCAATGAGTTATTTGTCATCAAACAGAAGGCAAATATACTTATTATTTATAGCATGCGCGCGTAAAGGGGCAAAAAAAAACATCCGATCCTTTCCGGACCGGATGCATTTTTCTGACGTATCATCAGAAAGGCATGCCCTCTGATGGTGGTTGAGGATTCTGTACCTGAGCCTGCGGAGCGGCCGGTGCCTGTTGCTGGACAGGCTGTGGAGCTTGCTGAGCGACCGGTTGAGGGGCCGGTTGCTGCGGACGCGAAGCCTGACGCGGAGTCAGCATCTCCATGTTTTCAACGTACACTTCAGTCACATAACGCTTGACGCCGTTCTGATCATCATAGGAATGACTTCTGAGGCTACCCTCAACATACAGCTTGTCACCTTTGTGTACATACTTTTCTACAGTTTCGGCAAGACCTCTCCAGAAGACAAGGTTATGCCACTCTGTTCTCTCCGGCACCTGTGTGCCGTTCTGCATCGTGTAGGCACGGTCCGATGTAGCCAGCACGACATTTGCCACGCACAGGCCATTGTCACGGTAGTGAACCTCAGGATCCTTACCGACGTTGCCAATCAACATTACTCGATTCAATGACATATATTTTAAATTAGATTTGAAACATGACAAATTTAGCAAGAAAGCATAATCCGCCATCACTAAACAGCCATATTTTTTTTCGCGTATCCTGCCACGTGTGCAAAACCGGCAGTTTCTGCACACAAAAACGTTTTGTAACTTTGCGCTGAACAAACAGAAACCAGATGCCACTGCTTCAGAAATCAGAATACGACAACAGCCTGATTGCCGTATGGAAAACGACAGAAACGACAGAAGAGCTACTTGAGCTCTGTCATCCAGCCTACCGCCAGGAGCTGACGGCATCGGGCTTGAAGGGAGGCAGACTGGCAGAAAGAGCCGCAGTAAGAGCGCTCCTATCAGGCATCTTTCCGGACAATCCACCAATTATTCTTTACAGAGAGGATGGGAGTCCATATCTTGAAAGCGGAAAATCCATAAGCATATCCCACACCAAAGGATATGCCGCAGTAATGATATCCCAAAAACCGGTCTGCGGAATTGACATTGAGCTAATCTCAGGAAGAGCACTGCGTATCAGGGAAAAATTCATGAACAGCACAGACCTGGAGTCGTTTTCAGGTACAGACACCGACACTACCCTGTGCTGGTCAGCCAAAGAGACCGCATTCAAGGCCACAGGAAGGGAGTCATACGACTTCAGGAATAAAATTTTCCTTACAAAAGAAGAAGAATTCATTGTTGCAGACAGCAGCCGCGTCAGAATGCTTATCCATTATTATATTAGCCAGGAATTTGTCCTGACATGGGCAGAAGGCAGTCGCCAACTGTGTGAAATGGCGTAAAAAAGCAAGATTCTGAATAATTAAGGTCAAAAAAAACGGTCAAATCTATCCAAACCTAAAAAAAAGCATTACTTTTGCGGCTCAAACTAAGAACAAATAATATCTAGATTTATGACTAAAGCAGAAGTAGTTAGCGAAATTGCTAAGAAGACAGGAGTAGACAAGGCTGACGTTCTTGCCTGCGTTGAGGGTTTTATGGAAGTAGTTAAGGATTCGCTCTCAAATGATGAGAACGTATATCTGCGTGGTTTCGGAAGCTTCATTATAAAGAAGAGAGCTGCCAAGGCTGCACGTGATATTCTGAAGAACACCACAATTACTGTTCCAGAGCACAACATTCCTGCTTTCAAGCCAGCAAAGACTTTCGCTGGACAGGTAAGAAAGTAACAACCTAATAAATTTAGAACACCATGCCAAGCGGTAAGAAGAAGAAAAGACACAAGATGTCTACGCACAAGCGTAAAAAAAGACTGAGAAAGAACAGACATAAGAGCAAATAAGCCCTGTCTGGACTTGATTTAAAGAACAAACTTTACTGGAAATCCTTTGAAGTTTGTTCTTTAGTTTTAATTATTGAACAACTATGGTTAGCGAACTTTTTGTTGACGTTCAGCCACAGGATATTTCTATTGCCATCGCAGAGGACAAGAATCTGGTGGAATACCAGAAAGAGAACCTTGAGATGACATTCTCCCTTGGAAATATCTATCTTGGAAGGGTCAAGAAGCTGATGCCTGGACTGAACGCTTGTTTCGTTGACATAGGATCTGAAAAGGAGGCATTTCTGCACTACCAGGACATTGGAGCGCAGTTCAGTTCCATTCAGAAGTACGTAAAGCAGGTAACGAGCAACAGGAAGAAGCTCTACCCTTTTTCAAAAGCAGAGTTCATCCAGAACGATCCGAACGGCAACATTGCCACTGTGCTTGAACAAGGTCAGGAGATTATAGTTCAGATTACCAAGGAGCCTATTTCCACAAAAGGGCCAAGACTGACCGGCGACATTTCATTTGCCGGACGTTTTCTGGTTCTGATTCCATTCGGAGACAAAGTGTCAGTCTCATCAAAGATAAAGTCTGCAGAGGAGCGTTCAAGACTCAAGCAGCTTATCCAGAGCATAAAGCCAAAGAACTGCGGCGTAATAATAAGGACAGTTGCAGAGGGCAAGATGGCACAGGAACTGGATTCAGAACTGAGCAGCCTGGTCAAGCATTGGGAGGAAAGCATTGAGAACGTGCAGAAGGCACAGAAGGCTCCTGTTCTCATTCATGAAGAGAACAGCCGTACAATAGCCCTGTTGAGGGACCTGCTGAACTCGTCATACGAATCTATCGTCATCAATGACAAAAAGGTTTATGATGAAGTTCGTGATTACGTAGGACTGATTGCACCGGAAAGTGTCAATATGGTTAAGCTCTACACAGATGAGTTGCCGATATTTGACCACTTTGCCATCACAAAACAGATCAAGTCGTCTTTTGGACGCATCGTATCGTACAAAAGCGGCGCATACCTTATTATTGAGCATACCGAAGCCCTTCATGTGGTTGACGTCAACAGCGGCCACAGGATGAAGGCAGGAATGAACCAGGAGGAGAATGCTCTTGAGGTTAATCTGGGTGCAGCGGACGAACTGGCCAGACAGTTCCGTCTCAGAGACATGGGCGGAATCATTGTCGTTGACTTCATTGACATGGATCTGGCAGAAGACCGGCAGAAGCTCTTTGAGCGCATGACGGAGAACATGAAACGTGACAGGGCAAAGCACAACATCCTGCCACTGAGCAAGTTCGGTCTGATGCAGATTACAAGACAGAGGGTACGCCCGGTTATGGACGTCCCTGTGGACGAGACCTGCCCTACATGTTTCGGCAAGGGAACAGTCAAGCCTTCCATCCTTTTCACGGACCAGATTGAGACAAAGATCGACACACTGGTAAACAAGATGAGTATCCAGAAATTCAAGCTGTATATTCATCCTTACGTAGCAGCCTATGTCAACCAGGGACTACTCTCACTCAAACGGAGCTGGCAGCGCAAGTACGGCCGCGGTTTCAAGGTCATTCCAGACCAGAGCCTGCCGATGCTTGGATACCGGTTCACAAATCCGAACGGTGAAGAGATTGACATGAAAGAAGAGCACGAGATCGTATGATCCCGTGCTCTTTTTATTCAACGTACCCTGAGCGGCATGCCAACATAAAGCGGATTGTCTGCATCAAGATGATTCTTTCTGACCAGGGCCCTCATCCTTACGCCATAGAGCTGGGCAATATCCCAGAGACTCTCACCTGACGCCACCACATGAGTCTTGTACTTCTTGGCAGCAGACCCTTTCTTGCGCTCCAGATAGATCACGCTGCCCGGGTCCGGCATGAAATAACGGTCAATCTCATTGAAGCGCCTCAGCTTGTAACGGCTTATATCAAACTCATCAGAAATATCCCTCAGGGTCTCTCCGTCCTGCATCAGCACATACAGAAGGCCATTTGAAAGGTACGCCTGATGACCATCCGGCACACGGCCAGCCGATGATGACGATGACTGTCTTGACCCCCTGCTCCTGCCGTCGTATTTATACAGTTCATAGGTCTCAATGATCCTGATAAGGTTCGTGGCATAAGTAGGACTGGTAGCATAACCGGCCTTCTTGAGTCCATTAGCCCAGCTCTTGTAATCCGTCTGATCATAGGAGAACAGGAATTCATATCTCTTGCCCGATGCCAGGAAGACAGAATGGTCCTCAAATGAAGAGGACGCATTGGAATAACTTCTGAAACATTCCGATGCACGGTCATCGTCATGGTACAGGGTCCTGCCCGTCCAATCACTGTGGCACTTTATTCCAAAGTGGTTGTTTCCCTCAACAGCCAGGGTACTGCGTCCGGCATCGGACTCCAGCAAGCCCTGGGCCAGAGTGATGCTAGCAGGAATGTGATACTTATGCATCTGGCTGATAGCCATATCCTTATACTTATCAATGTAATTCAGGTAAGCCTGATTCCTGTTCTGGGCAGAAAGACCCAGAGGCATCACCGCCAGCAGGAGCAGAGCTATGATAGAAGTGGAACGTTTCATCTTGGACAATAGGAATTCGCAAACGCGAAAGTACAAGATTTTTCTTATATCTTTGCTCTATGGAAAAGAGAAATATAGAGATATCATACATGGCCGGCGCTCCTGAGACGCTTGACGCAGAGAGCAGGATGCTGGCCGATGCCGCATGCAAGGCCACAGAGAGCAGCTATTCGCCATACTCCCACTTCCAGGTCGGAGCGGCAGTCCTTCTTGAAGACGGAACCGTTGTCACAGGAAGCAACCAGGAGAATGCCGCCTACCCTTCTGGCCTGTGCGCTGAGCGTGTGACAATATTCTCAGCAGGAGCACAGCATCCGGGAAAGAAGATCAAGGCGCTGGCAATTGCCGCACAGACGGGAGGCACGTTTCTCAAGGCCCCCATCACCCCTTGCGGTGCATGCCGTCAGGTCATGACCGAGGTTGAGTCACGTCAGGGCAGCCCGCTGCGTATCATATTGTTCGGAACGGAACAGTCCCTGGTATTCGACGGCATCAGCAGTCTCATGCCATTCTGCTTCGGAGCAGAGAACATGTCAGCAGAGTAACCCGCAAAAACTGACACTGTGTCACAGATCTTGCCACAGCAATGACGTGGCAAGAGTTTTGTCATATATAAGGTGGAAAACGAAAATAAAAAAGAACAGGAATATGAGCAAGAACAGCGAGAAGGCCAACCAGGAGGCTGCAGAACAGGAGCAGATGGTTGATTCACAGACTCAGCAGGAGCAGAACGATACACCTCAGGAAGAACTGACTGAAGAGGAAAAGATGGCCGCCAGACTGGCAGAGAGCATCGCCCAGCAGGCAGAACTCCAGGACAGATACCTGCGCCAGGCTGCAGAATTTGACAACTACCGCAAGCGCACACTCAAGGAGAAGGCAGAATATATAAAGACCGCTTCAGCAGACGTACTGACAAACCTTCTTCCTATCATTGATGATTTTGAGCGTGCACTGAAAAGCCTTTCCGCCGACCCGCAGGCAAACGCTGTCAAGGAAGGCGTGGAACTTATCTACAACAAGCTCATGAAGACCCTTGAAGCACAGGGTCTGAAGAAGATTCCTGCCAAGGATACTGACTTTGACACAGACGTACATGAGGCAATTGCCATGATTCCGGCACCTGCCCCAGAGCTGAAGGGCAAGGTCATTGACTGCACAAGAGACGGCTATATGCTCAACGACAAGGTACTGAGAGTAGCACAGGTTGTCGTAGCAAACTGAACAGAAAAGCATTATGGCAAAGACAGATTACTATGAGGTGCTTGGCGTGTCAAAGACAGCCACAGCCGATGAAATAAAGAAAGCTTACCGCAAGAAGGCAATCCAGTACCATCCAGACAAGAATCCGGGTGACAAGGAGGCCGAGGAGAAGTTCAAGGAGGCAGCTGAGGCATACGGAGTCCTGAGCGACCCTGACAAGCGTGCCAAGTATGACCAGTTCGGCTTTGACGGACTGAATGCCGGTGCCGGATTCGGTGGCGGAGGATTCAGCGGCCAAGGCATGAACATGGACGACATCTTCTCAATGTTCGGAGACATCTTTGGCGGCGGAGGATTCGGAGGCGGCTTTGGCGGCGGATTCAGCGGCCGTGGCCGTTCTGCCGGTGAGCGCAAGTTCCGTGGAGCCGACGTAAGAATCAAGGTATCACTTACGCTTGAAGAGATAAACTCAGGAGTCACAAAGAAGTTCAAGGTAAAGAAGCAGGTTCCATGCCAGCACTGCAACGGAACTGGCGCAAAGGACGGTTCCGGCATGCAGACCTGTCCGGACTGCAACGGAACAGGTACGGTTGTAAGGACCCAGCAGAGCATCTTTGGAATGATGCAGACCCAGAGCGCATGTCCTCGATGCGGCGGAGAAGGCAAGATTATAAAGGACAAATGCCCTCACTGCAGCGGTGACGGAGTTGTATATGGAGAGGAAATCGTTGAAGTAAAGATTCCTGCAGGTGTAGCCGCAGGCATGCAGCTCTCTGTAGAGGGCAAGGGAAACGCCGGCAGACACAACGGTTATCCAGGCAGCCTTCTCATTGTGATTGACGAGCAGCAGCACAAGGATTTGATCAGAGATGAGAATGACCTTATCTACAACCTGCTCCTGTCAATCCCACAGGCCACACTCGGAGGAACAGTTGAAATCCCTACACTTGACGGAGCCGTTAAGGTCAAGATTGAGGCAGGAACACAGCCTGGCAAGGTTCTACGCCTTCGCGGCAAGGGACTACCAGTCCTGCACAGTTCAAGAAGAGGAGACCTTCTTGTCAACATCAGCGTATATATTCCGGAATCACTCTCTAGAGATGAGAAATCAACCATCGAGAAGCTTTCCGATGCTGACCACTTCAAGCCCACACAGAGCGCCAAGGAGAAAATCTTCAGGAAGTTCCACGGTTACGGCGAGTAATGGACTACAAGGAAACAATTGAATACCTGTACTCTCAGGCCCCACTTTTCCAGCAGGTAGGAAACAAGGCCTACAAGGAGGGGCTAGAAAACACTCTTGCACTTGACGCGCACACGGGTCATCCGCACCGAGAGTTCAGGACAATTCATGTTGCAGGCACAAACGGCAAGGGAAGCACATCGCACACCCTTGCCGCAATCCTGCAGTCCTCAGGGCTGAAAGTAGGTCTCTACACATCGCCTCACCTACTTGACTTCAGAGAGAGAATCAGAGTCAACGGAACACCTATTCCAGAAGATTATGTAATCAAATTTATAGAAGAGAACAGATCTTTCACAGAACCTCTGCACCCCTCTTTCTTTGAGGTTACGACCGCAATGGCATTCAGGTACTTTGCAGACAGCAAGGTTGACGTAGCCGTCATTGAGGTTGGACTTGGAGGCAGGCTTGACTGCACGAACATAATCACTCCTGACCTGTCAATCATCACCAGCATAGGATTTGACCACACCCAGTTCCTGGGAAACACGCTTGCAGAAATAGCCTCAGAGAAGGCCGGAATAATCAAGCCAGGCATACCGGTAGTCATAGGAGAAGTCTATGAAGAGACAAGACCCGTATTCCAGGCAAAAGCTGAAGCCTGCAATTCAAGAATAGTGTTCAGCACTGACAATTGTAAGATTATTTCCACATCAAACCCAGACTCCGACACACTGATTTACCACACCCGCGAATTCGGAGACATCAAGGCCTGTCTGACCGGTGACTGCCAGAGACAGAATGCAGAGACAATCCTTACAGCCGTGCAGGTCCTGAAGGAAGATGCCGGTTACTCTGTCAGCAAAGCAGATGTGCTTGAAGGATTCTGTCACGCAACAGACATGACAGGGCTTCACGGGCGCTGGGAGACGGTGGCAGCATCGCCCCGCATAATCTGCGACACGGGGCACAACAGTCATGGACTCAAGCACATAGCCAGACAGCTGGACAGACTTCACCGGCAGAATGGAGGCAAGCTTGGAATTGTCTTCGGAATGGTCAACGACAAGGACGTCAACACGGTCCTGGAACTCATGCCCAAGGATGCGGCATACTATTTCACACAAGCCAGCGTACACAGGGCTATACCAGCGGAAGAACTCAGGGAACTGGCTGCAGAACACGGACTTGCGGGAGCATCGTACCCAAGCGTGGAATCCGCCCTGCAGGCCGCCAGAAACGATCTGTCAGAAGCGGACATCATCTTTGTAGGTGGCAGTTCCTATGTGGTCGCAGACCTGTTTGCAATTGAAGAATTCAGGTTCAACTGATTTTTCTTTCCACAAACAGACAATTTCCACCTAATATATTTGCAGAACAATCCTCTTTTTTGTTCATTTGTAGGACGTTTATTAAAAACTTAAAACTTACTACATATGAACAACTATTTCGTAGAGAACAATCTTTCAGGATTGAAGAGAGAAGATTTCCAGAGTACCGTACAGGGCAAGCAGACAGACCTTTTCATTCTGCAGAACTCACGCGGCCATGAGGTAGCAATCACCAACTACGGTGGTATCCTGCTGACAATCATGATGCCTGACAAGAACGGCAAGATGGAGAGTGTGATCCTTGGTCACGACAACATCCAGAGCGTAATCAACAGCCCGGAGGCATTCCTTGGCGCACTGATTGGCCGTTGGGGCAACCGTATTGCAAAGGCAACTTTCACACTTGACGGCAAGGAGTACAAGGTAGCCCTGAACGACGGTCCTAACCATCTGCACGGTGGTCCTACAGGATATCACAAGCGTGTATGGGATGCTGAGCAGGTTGACCAGCAAACACTGAACCTGCACTACCTGTCAGTTGACGGTGAGGAGGGCTACCCAGGTAACCTTGACATCAACGTAATGTACAAGCTGACAGACCTTGACGAACTGGTAATTGAGTACCGCGCAACAACAGACAAGAAGACTGTCCTGAACCTTACAAACCACGCATTCTTCAACCTGAACGGTATGCGCAAGGATTCAAAGAGTGTATATGACTTCCAGCTGACAGTAAACGCAGACCACTATCTGCCAATTGACGAGACTTCAATTCCTTACGGCAACATTGACAAGGTTGAGGGCACTGTATTCGACTTCCGTCAGCCACACGCAATCGGTGAAAGAATTGACACAGACTGCGAGCAGATCCGTCACGGAAGCGGCTACGACCACTGCTATGTACTGAACAAGCGTGAGCCAGGTGAGCTGAGCTTTGCCATCAGATGCGTTGACCCAGAGAGCGGCCGTTCAATGGAGTGCTTCACAACAGAGCCTGCAATCCAGGTTTACACCGGCAACTTCTGCAACGGTTGCGAGTGCGCACACGGTGCTACCCTTCCAAGACGCAGCGCTGTTTGCTTTGAGACCCAGCACTTCCCAGACAGCCCTAACGAGCCATTCTTCCCAACTACAGTCCTGAATCCAGGCGAGGAGTATTCCCACACAGCAATCTATCGTTTTGGTGTTGAGTAATCCACAAGCCGGAACAGCATGAATACAGAACTTATTCGCAAGAGCTTCCGCGAGCGCTTCGGGCACGCGGGAGAGCTCTTTTTCTCACCGGGCAGAATCAATCTGATCGGCGAGCATACTGATTATAACGGAGGCTTTGTATTCCCGGGTGCAGTTGACAAGGGAATCTGCGCAGAGATCCTGCCGAACGGAACCCAGAAGATCAGGATCCAGGCACTTGACATAACAGACGAGCCTGCCTACGCAGAGTTCGGTCTTGAGGAATCAGACAAGCCTTCAATGCACTGGGCCTGCTACATCTTCGGCGTATGCCGTGAAATGATAAAGCGCGGTGTGAATGTCCAGGGATTCGATGCAGTCTTTGCCGGTGACGTTCCACTCGGCGCAGGCATGTCATCTTCTGCAGCCCTTGAGAGCACATTCGCATTTGCCATCAACAATCTGTTCGGAGCAGGACGCATCGACAGTTTTGAGCTTGCAAAGGTGGGCCAGGCAACTGAGCACAACTACTGTGGCGTAAACTGCGGCATCATGGACCAGTTTGCATCGGTATTCGGTAAGGAGGGATGCCTGATCCGTCTGGACTGCCGTTCACTGGAGTACGAATACTTCCCATTTGACCCAAAGGGCTACCGCATGGTGCTCATCAACTCATGCGTAAAGCACATGCTGGGCAATGAGTACAATGAGCGCAGGGCAAGCTGTGAGAATGTCGTTGCACACATTGCAGCAAAGCACTCTGGCGTAGAGACCCTCAGAGATGCAGACTACAGCATGCTTCAGGAGGTCAAGGCAGAAGTAAGCGCAACAGACTTCTCACGTGCAAAGTACGTGCTTGATGAGAAGGAGCGCGTACTGGCCGTATGCGACGCCCTGAAGGTAGGTGACTACGAACTTGTGGGCAAGAAGATGTATGAAACCCACTGGGGACTGAGCCGTGACTACACCGTCAGCTGCGACGAACTTGACTTCCTTGTTGAAGTTGCACAGCAGTGCGGAGTGACAGGCAGCCGCGTTATGGGCGGAGGCTTTGGCGGATGCACCATCAACATGGTTAGGGAGAGTCTGTACGATTCTTTCGTATCAAAGGCTACCCGTGAATTCAGCCTGAAGTTCGGACACCAGCCATTTGTCTATGACATTGTGATAGGTGCCGGGAGCCGCAAGCTTTAAGAAAAAGAAACATCAAAATAAACAGAACACAACATGAAAAGAATGCTCAAGCCAGCCGCCATCATCTGCATGGCGATGCTTGCTGCCTGCGCAGGTAAGCAGCCTGCACAGAAGCCAGTTCTTGCCCAGTCTGACTTCCAGATGGAGTTCGTAGGCAAGAAGACAGACCTCTACACCCTGACCAACAAGAATGGCATGGAGGTTTATGTTACAAACTTCGGTGCCCGTATCGTTGCAATCATGGTTCCTGACAAGGACGGAAAGATGCAGGATGCAGTCATCGGTTTTTCAAACATCAAGGATTACACAACCCAGGCAAGTGACTTCGGTTCTTCAGTAGGCCGTTACGCAAACCGTATCAACCAGGGTCAGATCACACTTGACGGCGTTACATACCAGCTGCCACAGAACAACTTTGGCCACTGCCTTCACGGAGGTTGCACTCTTGAGCCGGAACCAATGGGCTGGCAGAACCTGCCATATGAGGTTGAGAGCGTTACAGAGAACAGCATCGTTCTTGTAATGAACTCTGCTGACGGTGAGGCAGGTTTCCCAGGCAACGTGGTTGCAAAGACAACCTATACCCTGACCGATGACAACAGCATCGACATCAAGTGGACTGCAACCACAGACAAGAAGACTGTAATCAACCAGACAAACCACAGCTACTTCAACCTGAACGGTGACCACTCAATTCCTGTAACAAACCATGTACTGACACTGAATGCAGACTACTACACTCCATGTGACAGCACATACATGACCACAGGCGAGATCCTTCCTGTAGCCGGCACCCCAATGGACTTCACCAAGGGTAAGGAGATTGGCAAGGAGATTGACAACTACGCATTTGAGCAGCTCAAGAACGGTAACGGCTATGACCACAACTGGGTACTCAACACCAAGGGTGACGAGACCAAGTGTGCTGCCAAGCTCTACAGCCCTATCACCGGTATCTACGTAAAGGTTTATACAAACGAGCCGGGTATCCAGTTCTATTCAGGCAACTTCCTGGATGGTACAGGTACAGGCAAGCAGGGTCAGAAGATGGAGCAGCGCACAGGTTGCTGCCTTGAGACTCAGAAGTTCCCAGACTCACCTAACAAGGCTGACCTGCCAGGCTGGTACAGCGCAGTACTTGAGCCAGGTCAGACATACTACAGCCACTGCGTATATCAGTTTGGCGTTGAGTAAACAGTATTAACCAAAGAAAAAACAGAACAATCATGAATCTTATTGACGCAATCGGCCAGTCCGGTTTCAAGACTGTCGATTTCATAATCCTTCTGATCTACCTTGTTCTTCTGGTAGGTCTTGGACTGTTCCTGGGCCGTTCAAAGGACGGTCAGGAGAAGAGTGCCAGTGATTACTTCCTTGCAGGCAACACCCTTACATGGTGGGCTGTAGGTGCATCACTCATTGCTGCCAACATCAGTGCTGAGCAGTTCATCGGTATGTCAGGTACCAGCTACGCAGACGGCATCGCCACCGCTGCATACGAGCTCATGGCTGCAGTAACCCTTATCGTTGTAGGTAAGTTCCTGCTCCCAGTAATGCTCAAGAGAAAGATCTTCACAATCCCACAGTTCCTGCGTGAGCGTTACAACGACGGTGTAGGTCTGGCCTTCTCTATTCTCTGGCTGTTCCTCTATGTATTCGTAAACCTTACATCGGTTGCATGGCTGGGTGCACTTGCCATTGAGCAGATCCTTGGTCTGCAGGGTGTAGCCCTGTCAATCTTCGGTGCTGAGGTTTCAATGCGTATGGTAATCATCATCGCTCTCTATCTGATTGCAGGTATCTACTCAATCTACGGTGGTCTTGCATCGGTTGCATGGACTGACGTTCTTCAGGTAACATTCCTGGTAACCGGTGGTCTTATCACAGCATTCTTTGCACTGAAGGCCGTAGGTGCCGGTGACGGCGCAATTGCCGGTATCAGCAACATCTTCAATGACCTTACAACAGGCGAGCATCTGCATGACAGCCATCTGCACCTTGTAGTACAGCGTTCACACAGTGCCGATGCCTTTGCAAACGTACCTGGTATTGCAGCTGTAGTAGGTGCCGTATGGATGACCAACCTTGGTTACTGGGGTTTCAACCAGTACATTATCCAGAAGGGTCTGGCTGCAAAGAGCATCGACGAGGCTCAGAAGGGTCTTGTATTTGCAGGTTTCCTGAAGATCCTCATCCCATTCATTGTATGTATCCCAGGTGTCTGCGCATACTATATCTCAATCCATCCAGAGATCATGTCAGGTCTGAAGGGTTCAATCAACGTTGCTGACGATGCTTACCCATGGCTTGTAAGAAACTTCACCCCAACAGGTGTAAAGGGTCTGACATTCGCCGCCCTGACCGCAGCCATCATCTCTTCACTGGCATCAATGTTCAACTCTACTTCTACCCTCTTCACAATGGATATCTACAAGAAGTATATCAACAAGGGTGCAAGTGACAAGAACCTTGTAAACGTTGGCCGTCTGGTATCAGTAACAGCCCTGATTATCGCAGCAATCGCCGTTAAGCCTCTGCTGGGTGGTCTTGACCAGGCATTCCAGTACATCCAGGAGTATTCAGGCTTCATCTATCCGGGTATCACAATCGTATTCGGTATGGGTCTGCTCTGGAAGAAGGCATCGGGCAAGGCTGCAGTATGGACAGCTATTGCTACTATCCCAATGGGTGTCATCTTCAAGATCTGCCTTGGCGACGTTCCATTCCAGCTGCGTGCCGGTTACGTATTCATCATCCTCGTGACAATGTTCGTAATCATCTCACTGATTGACAAGAACAACGTTGAGGCATGCGAGCTTCCATCTGAGGAGAGCCGCAAGACCATGATCAAGTGGGGAAAGATTCTGGCTGGTACAGGTCTCTTCTTCATTGTCATTGCAGCAATCGTTGTAATCTGGGGCGCGATTCTTCCTGACTCAGCTACACCAGAGAACAATATGATCAAGTATCTGAATGACGTAGGCTTCCAGGCATTCTTCTTCTTTGGAGTACTGGTAGGCTGCTCATCAGTATGGCTCTTTGACAATGCAAACAGCAAGCGTCAGGATGTAAAGGCTGTTCCAGTTGACCTTGGTTACTTCCACACAACCAAGAGCTATGGTTACGGTTCAATTGCAATCTGCGCAATCGTTGCACTTCTTTACATAATACTCTGGTAATATGCTTGAAGAACTGAAAGAAAAGGTATTCAAGGCCAACCTGGACCTGGTAAAGCAGGGACTGGTAATCTTCACATGGGGCAATGTATCGGGCATTGACCGTGAGAAGGGTCTTGTAGTAATAAAGCCTTCAGGTGTCAGTTATGACGAAATGAAGGCATCTGATATGGTTGTGGTTGACCTGGCTACCGGTAAGGTAGTCGAGGGCGACCTCAATCCATCATCGGACACCCCTACCCACCTGGTTCTGTACAGGGCATTCCCAAACATCAAGGGCGTTGTACATACCCATTCAACCTATGCAACAGCATTCGCACAGGCCGGCCGTGACATTCCAAACATAGGAACCACACATGCAGATTATTTCTACAAGGAGATTCCATGCACACGTGACATGACCAAGGCTGAGGTTGAAGGAGAGTACGAACTTGAGACCGGTAATGTGATTGTTGATGAGATTCTGAACATAAGAAAGATCAATCCAGACCACACTCCAGCAGTCCTGGTCAAGAACCACGGTCCTTTCTCATGGGGAACATCACCTGACAATGCAGTGTATAATGCAAAGGTCATGGAGCAGTGCGCCAAGATGGCGTTCATTGCATTCTCTGTAAATCCGGAGTTGACCATGAACCCTCTGCTCATAGAGAAGCACTACAACCGCAAGCACGGTCCTAATGCCTACTACGGCCAGAAGAAAAAGTAAATCCACATTATTTATATTAATATGGACGCAAAGAAAATTATTCAGGATGGCAAGGCCATTCTTGGCATTGAGTTCGGTTCAACCCGAATCAAGGCTGTACTTATTGACCCGGAGTACAATCCTATTGCCCAGGGCAGCCACACATGGGAAAACCAGCTTGTAGGCGGCCTGTGGTCATATAGCATAGAGAGCATCTGGTACGGTCTGCAGGACTGCTACGCAAACCTGCGCGCAAATGTAAAGGAGCAGTACGACATTGAGATTGGGCAGCTGGCAGCAATCGGCGTAAGCGCCATGATGCACGGCTACATGCCATTTGACAAGAGCGGCAACATTCTTGTTCCGTTCCGTACATGGCGATGCACAAACACCGGCAAGGCAGCAGCTGAACTCTCAGAACTGTTCGTATTCAACGTTCCACTCAGATGGAGCATTTCTCACCTGTACCAGGCAATCCTTGATGACGAGCCACACGTAAAGGACATTGACTTCCTGACAACACTGGCTGGTTACATTCACTGGCAGTTGACAGGCAAGAAGGTTCTTGGCGTGGGCGATGCATCGGGCATGATTCCTGTTGACCCTGCAACCAAGAGCTACAACGCTGAGATGGTTGCCAAGTTCAACCAGCTGATTGCTCCTAAGGGATTCCCATGGAAGCTTGAGGATATCCTGCCGGAATCACTTGAAGCTGGCAAGGATGCAGGCAGTCTTTCTGAGGCAGGTGCCCGCAAGCTTGACGTTTCAGGCCATCTGAAGGCAGGTGCACCATTCTGCCCACCAGAGGGCGATGCAGGCACAGGCATGGTTGCCACAAACGCCGTACGCCCACGCACCGGTAACGTTTCAGCCGGTACTTCATCATTCTCAATGATTGTTCTTGAGAAGGACCTAAACAAGCCACATGAGGTTATTGATATTGTCACCACACCTGACGGCAGCCCTGTTGCCATGGTTCACTGCAACAACTGTACAAGTGACCTGAACGCATGGGTAGGCCTGTTCAAGGAGTACAATGAAATCATGGGCATACCTGTTGACATGGGCAAGATCTTTGTCAACCTGTTCAACCACGCCCTGAAGGGTGATCCTGACTGCGGTGGCATTGTAAGCTACAACTATGTATCAGGTGAGCCTGTGACTGGCTTTGCTGACGGTCGTCCTCTGTTTGTACGCTCTGCTACAGACAAGTTCAACCTGGCAAATTTCATGCGCTCAATCATCAGCGGCGCAATAGGCGTGCTCAAGATTGGTAACGACATCCTCTTCAAGGAGGAGAAGATCAAGGTTGACCGCATTACCGGTCACGGTGGTCTCTTCACCACCCCAGTAGTTGGTCAAAGCATTCTGGCAGCTGCACTGAATTCACCTATCTCCTGCATGGAGACTGCCGGTGAAGGCGGTCCTTGGGGCATGGCAATCCTGGCATCGTACCTTATCAACAAGAAGGGCCTTTCACTGGCTGACTTCCTTGACATGGTAGTGTTCGCCGGCAATACCGGCACTGAGATTGCTCCTACACCTGAGGCTGTAGAGGGCTTCAACAAGTACATTGAGAACTACAAGGCATCACTCCCAGTTGAGGCTGCCGCTGTTAAGTACAAACATTAAACGACGGATTGGGGACAGGTCATCGCCTGGCGATGACCTGTCCCTCAACTGGCGAGGGACAGGTCCCGATGCGTTCGAAGGCCGGTTTCATGAAAGGACGTTCTCTTGGAAGGCCACGTTCCCGGAAACCCGCACTCCCGGAAGGCCGCTCGCACCGAGCGTGCCTCAGGAACAAAAAAGTGGACGTTTTTTTGTTCCTGAGGCAGGAAAATAGTCCAAAACCGCAAAAACACTGCCGCAGATGCAAAGAATCAAGTGATTTTTTGTTTCTGCGGCATTACTTTATAGTGGAGCGGTATTTACGAGACACCGGAAGTTCCTGTTTGGTGTCAAGCGTAAGAGCATCGGACTTTACAGAGAGAATGTGGGCTTTGGCCACTACGAATGCACGGTGTATCCTCATAAAATCCATTCCAAGCAGGTTCTCCCATTGCGAAATTGGAGTCTTGTTGCGGAATTTCCGGCCGTCAATGGTGTGGACCCATGTTTCGTCGTCATTGCTTTCCACATAGAGGATATCGGACTGCAACAGCGTTACGGGTTTCCTGTCGCTGGTGAATGTTATGCTGACTGGCTCCTGGGGCATCTTGCGTGACAGAAATCCAACAAGGTACCAATCGCCGATGCTGAACAGTATTGCGGTAACGGTTAGGAGTGCAGGGAAAGCAATGCCGTCAGGTATAGGAAGTGTGCTTACGCCTGTGTAAGAATCTTCCTGGAAATAATGTCCGTCTGACACCATGGCGAACCCTATTACTAAAAGCAGGCATGCTACGATACATACCGTGACTGCCAGCAGGAACAGATCTGCAATTTTCCTTCTTGGGGGCAGCTCCAGGATCCTTGGAAACGTGAATTTGACAATAAGCCCAGCCGGCAACAGTAAGATGCCTATAAGCAGAGACTCGGCAAATGTGAAATAAAGACAACTCAGGACCGTGGCAGTCAGTATGACCGTCAGGGTCCAATACGCAGATATGATCAGTCTTTGTTTCACTTCACTCCTTTCTATTCCGATGGTAAATTTAGGGCAAATATTGGAAAAATCACTTTTTGACACCATGTCAAATCCCCCTGTAAGGGGTTTTGGACTTGTCAGGGGACGTTTTTCTATGTAATCTTGCAGCAGAAACAAAAAAAATGGAATTATGGAAATGGAAAGAATTGGAGTTTTGAAAACAGTATCCATGCTTTTTTCAATGGGAGATCCAAAATGGATTATTCCTATTGCATTATGCATGGTAGGAGTGCTGATTGCTGCGTGGAAGGCCCCACGCTGGGTAAGCGACATAGGCCTTGTGGCCTTGATTTTCGGACTGTTGTCAATGGCAATTAGATATCATTATGGTACTGTCGAGTTGGAAGAAGATCTGATAAGTATAGGAGGAAACCTCAACCCAATCCCTAACCAACTACCTGGACCTGCAAAGCGATTTCTGATTGCACCGATATGCGGGATGCTTGTATTCATTGCATCGCAGGTCATTGCGTTACTGCAGAGTGCAAAACGTTGATTGAAATGTCAAATTTTATACCTATTCAATATGTTGATTAGCGAATATCTGGAAACTGGGCACTTGAACATAGATTCTTTTGGATGCTTTTTTGACAGAAGTGTCATAGTATATACAATAGCAATGACAGCTGTACTTGCAGTTATGATAGTATCTGTTTGGAAAGCCCCCAAACGTGTCCGGCCGCTTGGACGCATTGCTCTCTCTCTTACAGTGCTGAAGGCCATGTTCAGTGTAATAGAATGTATTGACGCATGGCTTATTAGTGGAGCCGATGAATGGAGCTACATGTATGGATTGCGGGTATTTTACCCGCTGACCACTGTGGCAATGATGGGGCTTTCTATCTACCTGCTCTCCGTAATACTGCACATCATCAGGACCCCGCGGATCTGACGATCGGTTTTGGGGACAGGTCAAAAGCTTGACGGTTTTGTTCCTGGGACGTGCTGGGGGGTGATGTTTGCCAGGCCTGCTGTGTGCGGTCCCAGGGGCGTATTGGGCGTATTTGTCCCTGGGACGTGCGGGGTATTCAATTTCAGGGTCGTTTCAGGCGTATTTGCCCCTGGGGGTGATGAAATGTCAGGTCTCAGGTACATATCAGGCGTATTTGTCCCTGGAAATGACGGGGTGACGTTGGTCGATGGGGCTGGTGGTGATCGCGGGGGCATTTCAGGCGTATTTGCCCCTGGGACGTGTGGGGGTGTTGTTTGCCAGGCCTGCTGGGGGTGATCGCAGGTACAAATAGGGCGTTTTTGATATCGGGTCGGACGGGGGTATTCAATCGTAGGTACAAAAGTGGCGTATTTGTGTTTGGCGGAAAATGGTATTTCAAATCCAAGGTACAAAACAGGCGTATTTGTGTTTTGGAGCTCGAAAAAAAACGCTCAAAAGCACAAAACCCGGCTTTTTGTGCTTAGGATTCCACACCACCCAAAAATCCAAGATCAAAACCCTGCATTTTGTACTTTGGATTACCGCCACCCAGAATGACGAAGTACAAAACCCGGAAAAACGTACTTTGGACGCCACAAGACAATACCCCTGCACGTCACCACGGAAATACGCCAGCACGCACCCATGGCAATACGTTTGTACGTCAGTGAGTCTGAACTAGTTGGTCTGGCACAGGCATTTGGCATGACTATTGTCCGGTCACATAATGGCTTGACTGGCGCAAGGTCACATTGGGTTGGTCTGGCACAGGGTAACATTTGGCATGACTAATGCATGGTTGCATATTATATGGTGGGTGGACTTAAAAGGATTGGGTGCTCTTTGGTATCTTCTGTGGAGGGTGAAAAAATAATTTCTAAAAATTTAGTCGAACTATAGTTGACATATAAAATCTTTCTTGTATGTTTGCATCGGATTCAACTAAAGGTCAACTAAAAAATAAAAAACCGACCGGACGGAGCAATCCAACTGGACGGAGCAAGCAGAGTGCAAGGCGAAAGCTGACCGCAAGGCGAAAAACCGACCGGACGGAACAAGTGGACAACAAGGTGAGAATCCAACCGAACGGAATAAAACAACCGAACGGTCTTAGCCGACTGCAAGTGGAAAGTTGACCGCAAGGGGAAAGTTGACCGTGAGGGAAAGAATAAATGAACTAAAAACAATTGCAATTGAATATGAAAAAGTTAAGTAAAAAGGAACTTGAGATTATGGAGCTGTTCTGGAAGAATGGTGCCATGACTACGAGTGAGATCAGGGAGAGCATGCCTGAACCTCGGCCGCACATCAACACGGTGTCAACCCAGGTCAGGATGCTTGAGAGTTACGGTTTTCTTGGGCACACCAAGGAGGGGACCGGGTACAGGTACCACTATCTGATTGAGTGGCAGGACTATAACAACGAATTCAATGGTAATCCGTTCATGCGATGCTTGAAGAATTCGTATCTGAAAGCGGTATCGGCCCTTGTCAAGGATGACAAGATCACGGTAGATGAACTCCGGGACCTCATAGATATAATTGAATCGGAAAAGTAATTCAACAGAATAGATATGGAAGCATTTCTCATATACCAGCTCAAGGTTGCTGTAATTGCAGCCGTATTTTACATTTTATATAGAATCTGCCTGAGCAAGCAGACATTCCACGGGTTCAACCGTGCCATGCTGTTGCTTATCTGCGGGCTCTCGTTCATTTTGCCGGTATGCAAGATTGACAGTCCCGAACTTGCTGCAAATGTGAGAAATGCACTGCACATACATGCATCAACCGCCAGCCGCACCAGCAACGGAAACGCCAGCCGGGACCATAACGAAGCGGACGACTGGGCAAGCAACGAAACCGCCAGCCGCACTGGCAACGGAACCGCCAGCCGCGCAAGCAACGAAGCCACCAGCCATACCAGCACGGAAGCTGGGAATTGGGGCAGCGCAGCTGAGGCTGAAGGCGCGGATATGCAGTCCGATGCATTGGCATCGGCCCCCGTGTCACATGATGGACGGCATATTGTGCTGGGCATATTCGCTGTGTGGTGCGTGGGATTTGCGTTGATGATGGGGCGCAAAGCCGTTTCGCTGATATCAGTCTTCAATGTCATAAAGAAGGGAAAGTACGCTGACAGGCAGGATGAATGTGACCTGATTGAAAGCGACAGCGTATCACAGCCCGTGAACTGGATGAAGGTGGTCATGATGCCTCATGACTGGCTTGCAAAAGAGAACGAATCAGTATGGAGGCATGAAATATCTCATGCCCACAAGGCGCATTCCATAGACCTGCTTATTGTTGACATGATGCAGTTGATGCAGTGGTTCAACCCCGTCATGTATCTTCTGTACAAGGAAATTGAGTTGGTCCATGAATTTCAGGCAGACAAGGCCGTGATAGATTCAGGTGCCAACGCCCGTGAGTACAAGCTCATGCTTGTGAATGCCGTTGCTGAAAGCCGTGGATTGGCCATGGCCAGCTGGCTCAGACAGACAAATCTTAAACAAAGAATAGATATGATGCAGAAAAATGAATCAAAAAGGTGGAGCAGGCTCAGAGCCCTGTTCATACCATTCGTGGCAATCATGTTTGTCGTGCTGAACACAGCAATGGCTTACGCTCAGGAACAGAACAATCATTGGCCGATCTTTGAGGACGGCAAAGTATGGATTATCAAGGATGGCAGTGCCAAGGTCAAGACGTTTGACAATGTTGAGGCCAACATGAAGATATCCGATGTTGCAAAGTACCTGAGGGACTATCAGGGTTACAGGACTACCCGCATGACACTCATGTACATGTATCCAATTGATGGACTTGCCCAGGCCCAGCCATTGGCAGAACAGTTGGCCAAGGTTGGTATTCGAATAAATGTGGCCAACAATGAAGATATGCTCAAACGCATGACCATGCCGGAGTTCCGTGTTGTGCGCATCTATGGCCCGCAGGATGACGGCAAGTACCGGTTTGAGATGATCTGCAACGACCATGATGAAAGGAAAATACATGCTATTAGGAATTCCTCTGAGCCTTACACCTACAAGGATTTGTCTATACAAGGTGATGTCAAACTCATGCTCAAATGGATTGACCTGTTTGACGGACACGGACTTGCCATATACCCATCAGAAGAAATGTCTTTGCAGGACTTGCAGAAATTTGCCAATGCAGCCTGGAAACGCGGAATTGAACAGGTATCAGTGGTTGAGCCCAGAGAAGGAAGCAACGCAAGTCGGGTAACCCTTATTCCACAGAACACAAACCTGGCAAAGGAATATGGAAAAGCATCGGCCTTGGAGACTGTCAAGACTATGAACCGCCGCCACACCGATTTCCCGGGCGCAGAAATAATTGAGAATCCAAGATATACTTCATCAAACGGTTCAGAGTATATAGAAAAGGTAATACGTGACTCCGATAAGACCGTTATCATAAAGTCACTGACTCAGGGTCCAGACCTGTGGATCAGAATGTCAAAGGCCGATGCATCTTCAATTATGTACCAAGGAACGGAATACCGCGCGACAAGTAAATACGGCTTGGACGGATTTGAGGACAAGTATTACTGGAGCCCAGACTTTGGCAACTATTTTTTTGTTGAATATTACCCTGCCCTGCCTGCCGAAGCCCAGGTGGTTGATTTATGTGTGGACGGAGAAATGCTTGTCAAGAACTTACAGGTTTCAAATACGGTACCTGATAATTTTTATGAGCAGTTCAGGCAAATGGGGCTTTACAAGGAATATGACCTTAAAACATTGCCAAAGGTTGTAACCCCTCAGGGTGGAGACGCCTTTGGAATAGAGTATATAGAATTTTCAAATACTGAGACCACATTGAAATGTCGTTTATCGGTGTTCCAGAGTCTGTCGTATCCAGGTTTTGTAGATGATTTCAAACTGACATTGTCAGACGGTACAATTCTCACGGCTATCAGGGTTGAAGGTGTTCCTGTGGGAAAAGACTTTGACCGTAATGGCGACTTTACCTTAACCAGGTTCAACGTGGTATTTCCAAAGATAGACTATTCTGTGTTCACGGACATTGACAGCCCAGTTACTCTGACTTGCAATATATGTCACGAACCGGTAGAGATGGATATGATTCCTAGTGAAAGTATTATGCAACTGACCGAACTGAAAGAAGGTAAGTTCAAAGCCCATAGTGTTGTAAGGTCAGAAGAAGGTGAAGTTAATCCCCTTGCAATTGACAGGTTTGAAGTCAGAGAGGACGGTACAGTCCTGATAAGCGGTGACTCTTCAGGACTGATAGAAGACGGCATCTACACCCAGGAATACCAGCAGGCAGATTCAAATGACCCTAATTCTGTCACAGGTCTGACGTTGAGTTCCGGCAGTAAAACCATGACATTTCAGGCCATAGCACAGTTTGATGACGGCAAGTTAAGGCAAATCCAACTTTCGGTAGTCAAAGAAAGAGGCAATCTTGCCGGCATTTTACTAATCCCATAACGAACGGATTGGGGACAGGTCATCGCCTGGCGATGACCTGTCCCTCAACTGGCGAGGGACAGGTCCCGATGCGTTCGAAAACCGCTCTCTCGGAAGGCTGCTCTCATGGAAGGCCGGTCTCCTGGAAGGCCGTTCTTCCGGAAGGCCGCTCTCACGGCGCGTGCCTCAGAAACAAAAAAGTGGGCAGTTTTTTGTTACTGAGGCAGGAAAATAGTCCAAAACCGCAAAAACACTGCCTCAGATGCAAAGAATCAAGCGATTTTTTGTTTCTGCGGCAACAAAGCACATCGCCATAATACTTTAGGGTGAGCAACATCATACTTTTGAGTGATTTTTGCGTGGTGAAGACTAGTTTTTTCTTTTCCTGTGCTATTTTTCAAGAGAATTATACTAACTATGCATCGACTTTTCAAACGAACAATATGAACTGGAACATCAATACAATGAAACGACTCATTCTTTATTCTATCATAACAGTCATGTTCCTGTCCTGTAAGGAAGACAGAGCATTGCTTATGCCAACAAAGGAATTAGCGCTGGAAATGGTCTGTCCTGATACAATACAGGGGACGTCCATCGGCAGTTTTCCTGGTGTTCAGTTCATCTACAGCCATGACAGCCTGCTTTTTCTAGAGAGCACGAATCCGGAATGTCAGCTTCAGGTTCTTTCCTGCAACACACATGCCTCCCTAGCAAATCTGTGTACTAAGGGAAGGGCAAAAAATGAGTTCATCAGGGCAACCTCCTATTGCAACCAGTTTTACGAACAGAATGGGCATACCATGCTGATAGTCTGTGATGAAGGCAATATCATGAAATCAGTTGACATAACAGAATCATTGAGACAGAAAACCACTGTAGTCTCAAATCAGTTCAATCCGGTTGTACGTAGTCGCCGTGGTTTCAGCATATTCCTTCCAGGAAAGGAGAAGTTCTTCAACCACTACCAATTGTCGTATGACAATCCTGCCGATGAAATCTATTTTCCGCCACGTTTTACCCTGACAGACATGGATGGTTCAAACGAATATGAATATCCGGTGTTTGGCCGTCTCATGACCTTGCCTCCACACTCTTCATATCCTTATTTCATATATCAGGGATGCATGAGAATAAAACCCGATGAAAGCAAGGTTGCATTTGCTCACTTCAGTATGCCGTATCTGTTCCTTTTTGACATGAAAGGCAACAAGCATGTAGCATTACATAACAGTGAAAAGATGACATTTGAGGATGATTACCCTAATGATGACCCAACAAACATCGATGCTTGCATTCCTGATATGTGCGTAACCGAAGATTACATCCTGGCTTTGTGCGCCAACGGAAAACAGAACGGCTATTATTCCAAAGGTCTAAAACCAATGGTTCGCATCCTTAACTGGGATGGTGATTGCTTGAAGAGTTTTACATTAGGACAGGTCGTGTCATCGATAGCATTTGACGAACAAAGCAAACAACTCTTTGCCTTGGATCGGAAATCAGAGGAAATCTTTGTGTATGACATCAACAGATTTTTTGACTCATTCATAAAACCTTGATTTTTTTTTACTTACCAGCAGAGCATTCAAAAGTTTACCTATATTTGCACAAACCAAACTAGAAACACTATGATGTACACATGGCTTAAACATTCAAATTCACTGAGAACTTCAGAAAGGAAACTCAAGTTCCACAAGCAGTCAGTTCAGCCAACACTGGCCACCGCTGTACAGGCCGATGCAGAACTGGGCAAGAAGGAATAAAAGAAATAAACTGGCTGAACGGAACAACGAACGGACTGGGGACAGGTCATCGCCTGGCGATGACCTGTCCCTCAACTGGCGAGGGACAGGTCCCGATGCGTTCGAAAACCGCTCTCTCGGAAGGCGGGTCTCACGACGACTGACGCGCGCAATAATGGGAGAACGGGAACCATAAGTATTTATTCGCTTTCCAGAATTTTTATGAATTCAGCAGGTGTCACCACAATTGGTTTTACAGGAAAATGCTTGGTGTTTCCTGTCACAAGGAATGAGTCCTCTTTTGACAATGCGACTTCATAGAAAACAATGTCTTTAGGATCTGGAAATGTTTCGTTGCAGCAAGTACGTGAACATTCTATCCCATTCTCTGTAATGTATGACAATACCAGATTTATATCATCAGGGGTAAACGGGAATTTCGCTCTGTTAAGAACTGTCTGATATTCGGACAATATCTCAACATTGAATAAAGGGATGACATTGTTGTTTACAATGTTATCAAGTACTTGTACGGTTGCTGAGTCATTATGCTTTGACAACAGTGCCGACACCAGTACATTCGTGTCAATCACGGCGTATAGTTTCATTTATGTTCTTCTCTGGCCATTCTGATTTCATTATTGATTTCTTCAAGCGTCATATCTTCAAGCCCGGCCTGAACTGCACTTTGACGCATGCGTTCTATTGCCATGCGGGCTTTTACAGCTGTTTCTTCAGCAGATGATGCCTCGATTGGGAAAGGAATACAACGTTTTCTGACCACCTGGCGTGCAAAAATATTAATTGCAGTGTTGGTGCTCATGCCTAATTCCTCACACAGATTATTGAACTTGATTTTCAAGTCATTATCCATTCTGATTGTCATTGCTGTTTGTGCCATATCTCCATTAGTTTGAGGCAAAGATAACACATAGATGTCACATTGACATCATATTGACATAATTTTGTATTAATAACAAATAAAAAACACTTCCCCACTCTGACTGACGCGTGACTCATTCATAAAACCTTGATTTTTTTTCACTTACCAGCAGAGCATTCAAAAGTTTACCTATATTTGCACAAACCAAACTAGAAACACTATGATGTACACATGGCTTAAACATTCAAATTCACTGAGAACTTCAGAAAGGAAACTCAAGTTCCACAAGCAGTCAGTTCAGCCAACACTGGCCACCGCTGTACAGGCCGATGCAGAACTGGGCAAGAAGGAATAAAAGAAATAAACTGGCTGAACGGAACAACGAACGGACTGGGGACAGGTCATCGCCTGGCGATGACCTGTCCCTCAACTGGCGAGGGACAGGT
>JAKSIY010000109.1 GCA_024398535.1 Bacteroidaceae bacterium | reverse complement strand
TTTTAAATTTTAAACTTTATAATAATCGTCCACAACTTTTAGTGGACAGCAATGACATTTTGTTTTTAATGACACGGCAAATATAAGCCGACAGGCACATGGAGTAAAGTTTTCATGTTGAAATTGCATTGTTGCAAAGTTTGCAACATCAGTCAAAAGGGCTAATTTTGTAATTGGAATGGATAAGTCAATTTTGGAACTGGGAAAGCAGGCCACACTGTTGAGAATTGAGTATGAGGCTGAGAAGGAATCATACCGCCAGCAGAGTGCAAGCATGGGTATTCCGCGCAAGGTAAAGCGTGGAATTTGCTGGTATCCAGTCAGATGCGGCCAAAGCTACTACAATTCCCTGAATCAGCTGGTCGTGGAAATATTCAGGACACGTGACCATGAGATAGAGCACAATTTTGAATATGGCAAACCCGTAGTATTCTTTTCCCAGGATCAGAATTCCACCCCTGAAACGCGTTTTTTACCCCACACAGGAACAATCAGCTACGTTGATGAAGACAGGATGGTAGTTGCGCTCCCTCAGGGCAAAGGCCTGACAGATGTTACTACTGCCCAGAACCTGGGTGTCCAGCTCTACTTTGACGAGACCAGCTACAGACTAATGTTTGAAGCCCTCAACAAGGTCATAAACGCAGACAAAGGACGTATCACGGAGCTCCGGAGCATCATTCATGGAAGCACAAGGCCTCAGGAATTCCGTTTTGAGCCATTAAGTTTTCCATGGCTTAACCGTACTCAAGAGGAGGCAGTCAACAAAGTACTCTGGGCAAAGGACGTTGCAGTTGTTCATGGGCCTCCAGGAACCGGAAAAACAACAACTCTGGTTGAAGCCATTTACGAAACCCTGAGACGTGAAGACCAGGTTATGGTCTGCGCCCAGAGTAACATGGCGGTTGACTGGATAAGTGAGAAACTGGTTGACCACGGAATCAGTGTACTGAGAATCGGGAATCCAACCAGAGTCAACGACAAGATGCTCTCATTCACATACGAACGCAGGTTTGAAGATCATCCTGACTATCACCAGTTATGGAGCATCCGTAAGGCTATAAGGGATATCTACGCAGGGAAAAACAAGGACGAGAAGGCCAGAAGACGCATCAACAGCCTGAAAGACCGTGCTCAGGAACTTGAAAACAGGATTCGTGAAGAGCTGTTTTCCGAATCACGCGTAATAGCATGTACTCTTACCGGCAGTGCCAACAAGATACTGACCGGAAAGAAATTCTCTACCCTTTTCATTGATGAGGCAGCGCAGGCGCTTGAGGCTGCCTGCTGGATTGCCATACGTAAGGCAGACCGGGTCATTCTGGCCGGAGACCACCAGCAGCTGCCACCTACCATAAAGAGCGTTGAGGCTGCAAAAGGTGGGTTGGAAAGAACCATGATGCAGCAGATTGCAGAAACCCATCCAGAATGCGTAACCCTTCTTCAGGTTCAGTACAGGATGAATGAAGCCATCATGAAATTCTCCTCAGAGTGGTTTTACGGAGGTATGCTTCAGAGTGACCCGAGTGTCAAGTTCCGCAGCATTCTTGATCTGGATAACCCTATTGTCTGGATCAATACAGAAGGCATGGACTGTAACGAAGAGTTTGTCGGAGAAAGTTTTGGAAGAATAAACAAACCTGAAGCACAGTTGTCAATTGCCCAGATGAAGGATTATATCCGGAAGATAGGGAAAGAGCGTTTTCTCATGGAACGCATCGACATTGGTCTGATCAGTCCGTACCGCGCACAGGTCCAGTACCTTAGGCAGTTGATCAAGGGCGATGCCTTCTTCAAGCCTTACCGTCACCTGATTTCCGTGAATACCGTTGACGGATTCCAGGGACAGGAGCGTGACATCATCATAATCAGTCTGGTACGCGCAAATGAGAATGGTGAGATAGGCTTCCTGCGTGACCTGCGCCGCATGAACGTGGCCATGACGCGCGCCCGCATGAAACTGATAATTCTGGGTGACGCATCGACCTTGACCCGCCACCCATTCTACAGAAAGCTGTTCGGCTACATACAGGAACTGAGCGGTGTCACTGCAACCCTTTCAGAGACAGAGCAATACGCTGACGCTTCAGATCCACTTCAAGAACCCTTACCATAAGCTGTTGCTGGAGTGAAACCTCCTGTGCAGGATCTTTCACGAAACGTCCTTCTGCCATTTCTGAGATATGGACCAAGCCTTTGACGTGTACACCTATGTCAACAAAGCAGCCAAAGTTGGTAACGTTTGTTACTATACCCGGCAGAACCATGCCCTGACGTACATCCTCAATGGAATGCACCTCTTCTGAGAAGCTGAACTTCTTCAGCGGGCCACGCGGATCCAGTCCCGGCTTGTCAAGCTCCTGCATGATATCCTGAAGAGTGGGCAGACCAGTCTGTTCAGTCACATAATTCCTGATCTGAACCTTCTCTCTGAGAGTCCTATCCTTCATGAGTTCAGAAACGGTACACCCCAGATCTTTTGCCATCTTCTCAACAACAGGATAACTCTCAGGATGAACCGCAGAGTTGTCAAGAGGTTGCTTGCCACCTGACACCCTTAGGAATCCAGCAGCCTGCTCAAATGCCTTGGCGCCCATCCTTGGCACCTTCATCAGTTCCTTTCTAGAAGAAAACGGTCCATTCTCTGCCCTGTAATCAACAATGTTCTGTGCCAGTACAGGCCCCAGACCACTGATGTACGTCAACAGATGACGGCTTGCAGTATTTACATTAACTCCCACCCTGTTCACGCAATTCTCAACAGTCTGGTCAAGGGATTTTTTCAGGTCAGTCTGATTTACATCCTTCTGATACTGTCCAACACCTATTGAAGAAGGGTCAATCTTTACCAGTTCAGCAAGAGGATCCATCAGACGGCGTCCTATGGAAACTGCGCCACGCACAGTCACATCATAGTCCGGAAACTCCTCTCTGGCCGTTTTTGACGCAGAATAGACCGATGCCCCATCCTCATTCACAGAATAGACCTCTACCCCATGCAGATGAAGCCCGGATACCATGTCAAGAGTCTCACGTCCGGCCGTTCCATTTCCTATTGCTATGGCTTCAATATGATATTGCTTCACTAGAGTCTCAATCTTTGACTCAGCCTTACTTCTCTGATTTACAGGCGGATGTGGATACACAGTCTCATTATGCAGCAGTTGTCCCTGCTGACTGAGACACACCACCTTGCAGCCAGTCCTGAATCCCGGGTCTATTCCCAGCACAGCCTTCTGCCCAAGAGGCGATGCCATCAGAAGCTGCTCAAGATTCCTGACGAAGATACGGATTGCCTCCTTGTCAGCCAACTCCTTGGACTCCTGGGCAAACTCATTCTCAACAGAAGGCTCTATCAGCCTCTTGTAGGAGTCCTTCACAGCCTTCTCTACGCAGTCCGATGCCTCACTTCTGCCAGTCACGAAACGGCGGCACAAGGCATCAACAGTACGCTCCGGCTCTATTGAAACGGAAACCTTCAGGAACCCTTCTGCCTCACCCCTGCGCATGGCAAGCAGCCTGTGACTGGCACACCTGGAGAGCGGTTCAGAGAAATCAAAATAGTCACGGAACTTCTGGGCCTCTTCTTCCTTGCCCTTCACTACCCGGCTGCTTATGACCGCACCTTTCCTGAAACTGTTCCTGACCAGATTCCTGGCAGATTCATTCTCAGAAACCTGCTCCGCAATGATATCCATTGCCCCGGCAATAGCATCATCTGCATCGGCAACACCCTTTGCAGAATCCACAAACTCCTGAGCCTTCCGACCTAGTGGAACGTACTGATTCTGCTTCATGATGAACTGGGCCAGCGGTTCCAGTCCCTTTTCACGCGCCACCTGGGCACGTGTTCGTCTGCGGGGCTTGAACGGAGCATAGATATCTTCCAGCTCTATCTGGTTCCAGCAGCCATCAATCCTCTTCTTCAATTCAGGCGTCAGACGGTCCTGTTCCTGAATGGTTGAAAGGATTGTCTCCTTACGCTTTGCAAGTGCTTCCAGCCGTTCAAGGCCATCACTGACCTGTCCCACCTGAACTTCATCCATTCCACCGGTAGCCTCCTTCCTGTAGCGGCTGATGAACGGAATAGTGGCACCGCCACCAAGCAACTTGATGGTATTCAACACCTTCTGAGAAGACAAGCCTGTCTCACGTCCTATGATTTCTGCAAAGATCTGATTCATTCTCAATATAATTCCATTGTCAATTGTCCTTAATAAGGGTCAATCACCATTCTGGATATTTCAGTTTTGTTTCCAGATCGGTCAGGGCCTTTATCCTGCCCTGCATATATTCTGTGTTCCTTAGAGGGTTTCTTTTGAGTGGAGAAGGCAGAATGACCGCAAGCCTTATGGCCTCCTGACGTTTCAGGTTCAAGGCAGACACATGGTAATATTGTTCCGATGCAGCCTGTACTCCATAGATTCCCTTACCCATTTCAGCAATGTTAAGATAGACCTCCATAATTCTGCGCTTGCCCCAGATCTTCTCTATCAGAAAAGTATAATAGGCCTCTACACCCTTTCTGAACCATGTATCGGAACAGAATGTGAAACAGTTCTTTGCGGTCTGCTGTGAAATGGTACTGCATCCCCTTAGGTCCTTGCCGTCTTCAAGATGCGCCTTGTACATCTTTTTAAGTTCCTCAATATCAAATCCATTATGGTCCATAAAACGGTTATCCTCACTTGCAATCACAGCACGCCACATCTCAGGCGATATCTTTTCAAGCGGAACCCATTTCTGAGTTGTATGGAACTCACTGTCATCCTTATATTCGTATGCCCTCTTTATCATCAGGGGAGTCAGGCGCACCGGAATGTACCTGTAGGCAAATACCCACAGGAGACTCAGAGCGATGCATGCCAAAGCCAGTTTCAGTATCAGAAGGAATAGTCTTTTCACATTCCAAAGATACAAATCGAGTAGGAGGAAAACAAAAGTAGTTTTCCTCCTACTTTCGTTTTCCGAC
>JAKSIY010000108.1 GCA_024398535.1 Bacteroidaceae bacterium | reverse complement strand
GGGGTTATTTAATTAATTTATAAACTCGTCCCATTTTAACGGGACACTAATGAAATAAAGTATGAAAAAGAATCTATTAATCGTTGCACTCACCGCCATGGCTGTGCTTGTAGGGTGCACAAAGGAAAAAGAGAGTGAAGAGAACGTAATCATCACACAGGATGACCTGAAGGAAGCATTCTATTACACTTTCCCTCTCATGATCATGGATGCCACTGAGTCAGTTGAAACCAATGCGGAAACATTCGTACCAGGCGTTCCACGCGCACCGGTAAACCAGCTCATCCACGCCATAAAGATGGCCGATGCAACCAGCACATCAGTCGTTACACCAAACGTTGACACATACTATACACGTTTGTGGATGGACCTGAGCAAGGTTTCTCTTGTGCTGGAATTTCCAGACGTAAAAGACCGTTTTTGCAACATCCAGGTTCTTGATGCATGGACAAACACCACCAAGGTCATCTATGATGGCGGTACATATGTATTTGCCAAAAAGGGCCAGAAGGCAGACGTTCCTGCAGGTGCTACACTTGTTGAGCTTCCAACCTCACTTGGATGGTGCATCTTCAGGATCGTAAACAAGGGTGAAGGCGACTACCCGGAAGTCAAGAAGATACAGGATGCCATGAAGGCATATCCGCTTTCAGCATACGGCAACGCAAATTATGTCGCTCCAAAGGGCACATACGATTCTGCAAAGGAATTCAACCCTGTACAGAAATGCATGACCATGTCACTGCAGGACTACTTTGCCAAGGCAAACGAACTCATGGAAGAGAACCCTCCACTCAGCTTTGACACAGAAATCATCAACCGTATGAAGAAGCTTGGTGTTGGTCCTGGCCTGAAGCTTGTTGACATTGAGCAGGGTGAAGAAATGTTCCGTAACATCAAGGCCGTTTTCAAGACCGATGCCGTTCAGGTTGCAGCACACCACAAGAAGAGCATGGGTGGTATATGGTCATATTTCATGGATCCAATCGGTGACTTCGGTCCTGAATACGCATTCCGTGCAGCTGTTGCACTGGTAGGCCTTGGCGCAAATACCAATGAAGTAGCAATCTACCCACGTACCGACAATGACTCTGAAGGAAATCTGCTGAACGGTGCAAACACATACACCCTGCATTTCAGTTCACTTCCACCTGTTGAAGAGGGCGGTTTCTGGTCAATCACCGCTTACGGTGACAACGACTACCTGATTGACAACCCTATCAACCGCTACAACGTGACAGACCGAAGCGACTTCAAACTGAATGAAGACGGAACACTTGATGTTACCCTGTCAGCAACCGAGCCTACCGACGGTTCATTCTGGTTGCCAACCGGTGACAAGGGCTTCCATCTGTTCATGCGTCTCTACCTGCCAGACCTGAAGGCAGTTGAGAACTGGACATCACCAACAATCACCAGGAAATAAACACAAAGCCGTCCTTAAGACAGAGAACTATCTTAAGGACGGCTTTCCACCATTTATTCCCACTTGTCTTCCGCAGAGTTCTGCTTGACGTAGAAAGTACCTCCTTCAAACTGGATTGCATGCATTGCTCTGACGGTTGTATCTAGAGGATATACTTTTTTAGTAAGTTATCTTAACGTCCAGTATTTCATGGCCATATCCTTCTCTGAGAAGAGAATGTACAGATCATGTATGCCACTGATCCTTGATGCCAGTCTTGCAGTTACCTCACAGGCATCGTCACAAGACTCAACAGAGGCAACAGTCTCACCATCTACACTGTCAAGGCGGACCTCAACATGTCCTACTCCCTGAACCTGTGTCGTGAATTTTCTGGCACCCCGTCCAAAATCCACGCCGCTGACACTCAGCCATGCGCCACCGGCCGTGCTCTGCACCTGAATATTCTCAGGGTCCTCAATGTCAAGATACCATATATCTGCATTGTTGCTCATGGTAGTTGCCGGAACCTTCTGATAAGGATCAAGATTTTTTATCTGCCCTACTCCACCACGGCTGGCCTTGGTCAGTGAGATTGAAACATTCTCTTCATCAACCTGCAGGGAATCAATCATCATGCTTCTGAATCCTCCTTTGATTCCGGGACGCTCCTGAAGCAGCTGGGTGTGGTTCATAATGTAATACTGTCCCTGAAACTTCACAATATGTGTATGATTGTTGCTGTACTCCATACCGGACTCACCGGCATTCAGGAAGTAATGGCCGCGGTATGTCCAGCTGGCGGCATCGAGCGGAGTCTTTGTAGTCATGTACGCCATGCTGCACTGGGCAGGCATCGGCACACCCTGATGCGGCCAGGTCTCTGCCTTGCGTGGAACCCAGTTGTTATTAAGTGTATAGACGTAGGTGCCGTTAATGAAGTTCATCTCACTGGCTTCAAAGAAGTAAGGAGAAGGCATCACTATTACAGAATCCAACGAGAGCAAGTCTGCCCCAAGACGGGCCAGACGGGCACTGCCAGGCATTTCATCCGTGCCGTCCGGCATAGTACCACCACCAAAGGCCAGCCAGCCAGTACCATTGTCATCAATCACTGCACCGGGATCAAAGGGATTAGGGCTACCCAGAATTTCCGGCATGCGCTGCTTTATGAGCGGACGCTTCAGCGGGTCTGACCACGGGCCGACAGGACTTGTTGCCGTAATGACGCCCACACCGGTTCCGTTATTTGAGAAGTACAGATAGAAATGCGTCTGCCCGTCCTCTTCCTGACGGCTGACAATTGACGGAGCCCATGAGTTGATGACCCATGGAGCCACCTTCTCTGTATTGATCAGACCATGAAAAGTCCAGTTCACCATGTCATCGGTTGACATCATGACCAGAGACTTGATCTTCTCATACGTATTCTTTCTGGCATTCTCATACTGCTGATGGTCATTGGTGCCATACATGTACAGGCGGCCCTGATACTCAACGCCCGTCGGATCTGCACAGAAGACATTAGCGCTGACAGGATTTGCTGCGCCTATCTCCTTCCAGTTGTTCTCACTGGGAACAATTGAATGTTCCATGCTGCCCCTTGCGCAGCCCTGAATAAGGAAAAGGGCCGTCATAACGGCGGCCCCAGTCATGTATTTTTTCATAGAAAATGAATATCAATCCTTAATAAGACACTTACCTGTCATCTCTGCAGGCTGCTCCAGGCCCATTATGTGAAGGATTGTAGGAGCAACGTCTGCCAGGATACCATCCTGAATCTGGGCATCCTTGTTTGCGGTAACGTAGATACATGGAACAGGATTCAGAGAGTGAGCGGTGTTTGGAGTACCGTCAGCATTAACCTCATTGTCAGCATTGCCATGGTCAGCAATGATTATAACCTCATAGTCATTGGCCTTGGCAGCCTCTACGGTCTCCTTCACGCACTCGTCAACTGCAACTACAGCCTTCTCAACTGCCTCATAGATACCGGTATGACCAACCATGTCACCGTTAGCGTAGTTAACTACAATCCAGTCATACTTCTGTGTACCGATAGCCTCAACAAGTTTGTCCTTGACCTCATAGGCACTCATCTCTGGCTTCAGGTCATAGGTAGCAACCTTTGGTGAAGGAACAAGTATGCGGTCCTCGCCCTCATACGGAGTCTCACGGCCACCATTGAAGAAGAATGTTACGTGAGCATATTTCTCAGTCTCAGCAATGTGCAGCTGCTTCAGGCCCTTTGCAGAGATGTACTCGCCAAGAGTGTTATTCACATTCTCCTTTGGGAACAGGATGTGAACACCTGTGAACGATGCATCGTACGGAGTCATGCAGAAGTACTGCAGGCCCGGAATGGTCTTCATGCCCTGCTCCTCAAGATCCTGCTGTGTCAGGACAATTGTCAGCTCCTTTGCGCGGTCATTGCGGTAGTTAAAGAAGATTACAACGTCACCCTCCTTGATTGTACCGTCAACCGTAGAGTTAACGATTGGCTTTACGAACTCGTCAGTAACATCCTCATCGTAGCTCTCCTGCATCGCCTGAACCATATTGTCCGATGCCTTGCCGATGCCGTTCACCAGCTGGTCGTAAGCAACCTTTACACGCTCCCAGCGCTTGTCACGGTCCATAGCATAAAAACGGCCGATGATTGATGCAATCACGCCGCAACCGGCCTCTGCAATATGCTTCTCAACATCAGCAATGAAGCCCTTGCCGCTCTTTGGGTCAGTATCACGGCCATCCATGAAGCAGTGTACAAAAGTCTTGCCCTGCAGACCATACTCAGCAGCAATGTCAATCAGCTTGAACATGTGAGTCATTGAGCTGTGCACACCACCTGTCGATGTAAGACCCATCAGATGCAGGTTCTTGCCATTCTCCTTGGCATATTTGTAAGCAGCAACAATCTCTGGATTCTGCATGATGCTTCCGTCAGCGCAGGCACGGTTGATCTTTACCAGATCCTGGTAAACCACGCGACCGCCACCAATGTTCAGGTGACCTACCTCAGAGTTACCCATCTGACCATCCGGCAGACCTACGTTCTCACCGCTGGCAAGCAACTGTGAATTAGGGTAGTTAGACTGCAGATAGTCCATGTAAGGGGTTGGTGTACTGAAGATGACGTCAGACTTCGACTTGTTGCCGATGCCCCATCCGTCAAGAATCATAAGAAGTGCTTTTTTGCTCATATCTATAATTTTTTATTGTTTTCTTTCCTAGCCTGCAAAGATACAAAAAAAGGAACGGTTTTCTCGCGCGTACCATCATTTTCCACGCGCTGTGTTTTTCCGTGTGCGTTGGCTTTTTCCGTGTGGGTTGGTATTTCTCTTTTCTGTGTTGCTATGGTTTTGCGTTGGCTTTTTCCATGTGCGTTACTCCCTGCCGTTGCTATGGTATTAGCTTTGTCTGTTGCTGTGGTTTTGCCAAACAAGGAAACGGAGAATAGCACCACAAGCGTTCTGGGGATACTTACCGTTTCCTTAGCCCTCATTTCAAGCCATAAGGAAACGCAAACAATACTCACAGCACTGCCAAAACCACTTTCCCGTTCCCTTCTTTGGCGGATTCCAACTATCATCGCCACGTACCCGCTGGACACGAAAGTCCCACCACTGCCGCAGCACTGGAAAGCATCGTCACAGCCGCAGCACTGGAAAGCATCATCACAGCCGCAGCACCATCCAAGAAAGATCATTGAAATTCCTTCTGCCACGACTCCAAAGAATACCATCACATACGGGAGTCGTGGACATGTTTTTCGCGTTTTCGGTCATTTTCCTGCCACGACTCCAATGAATACCTCCGCACACGGGAGTCGTGGTAGCATTTTCCGCGTTTTTCGGCATTTCCATGCCACGTCTCCAATGAATACCCCTCTACACGCGCGTCGTGGCCATTTTTTCTGCGATTTTGGACATTTTCCTGACACGACTCCAATGAATACCTCCGCACACGGGAGTCGTGGCAGCTTCTCATATACGATACCGTTCGCGCTATAGAAAAAAGATACTAAAAGCATCAAGAAAGAAGAATACCAAAAGCATCAGGAAAGAAAAACAAAGCATCGGAAAAGAAGG
>JAKSIY010000107.1 GCA_024398535.1 Bacteroidaceae bacterium | reverse complement strand
GAGCAGACCAAGCAGCTCCTGGCCGGTGAGACGGTAAGCCTCCCTACCTACAACTTCCACACAGGAAAGCGTGAGTTCAAGGGCAATACCATGAAGCTTGAAGAGCACGACATCCTGCTCATGGAGGGCATCCACGCCCTTAATCCTGAGCTCACACCGGATATTCCTGCAGACAGCAAGTTCCTGATCTATGTATCAGCGCTTACCACGCTCAGGCTTGACGAGCACAACTACATAAAGACAACAGACAACCGACTGCTCAGAAGAACCCTGCGTGATTACAAGTACAGAAGCTATTCCGCAAAGAACACCATTGCCCGCTGGCCTAGCGTGCGCGCCGGTGAAGAGAAATGGATATTCCCATATCAGGAGAATGCCGAGGCCATGTTCAACTCTGCACTCCTCTTTGAGATTGCAGTCCTGAAGAGTCTGATTGACCCTATACTTGAACAGGTTCCACGCAACTGTCCTGAGTTTGCAAAGGCATACCAGCTGAGGAAGTTCTTGAGCATGTTCACATCAATCCCAAGCAACAATCTGCCTCCTACCTCACTTGCCAGAGAGTTCATAGGCGGCAGCAGCTTCCACTATTAAGCAGCAGAATATGGCACGTCAGGGGAACGTTGAAATACAGACTCAGGTCCAGACGCAGACTTTGGCTCTCTCACCTCAGCAAGTGCTTGAGGTGAGGCTGCTTCAGTTGTCGGGTGCTGAATTTGAGGAGCGCGTACGTGCCGAACTTGATGACAATCCTGCGCTTGAAGAGAAGTTTGACGGAGATCCGGAAACGGATTCTGAAATAGAGCAGAGTGACAATCAGTCAGATATAGACGGATACGACGACTACTCGGCCGATGCCCCGCAGATTGGGGACCCGAATGCCGATTTTGCATCGGCCGACGACATTCCTGACTACTACAGCCAGCCCCGCAGCATGACTCCTGACCAGCAGGCTGCCGAGATTCCCTTCTCGGATACCACGTCATTCTACGACCAGCTGAACGAGCAGTTGGCAGAGCAGGACCTGACTGAACTGCAGGAAGAGATTGCCAGGTACATCATTGGATCTCTTGACGAAAACGGCTTCCTTGAGAAAAGCATCCAGGAGATAACCGATGACCTTGCCATCTACCAGTTCCTTGATGTCACAGAAAAGGAGGTTGAGGAGGTTCTGCATGTTATCTGGCAGTTTGACCCCCCAGGAATCGGCGCTAGGAATCTGCAGGAGTGTCTGCTCATTCAGATTGCACGTGAGGAGAAGCCGGCAAACCGCGAGCTTGAGACCCTGATAATCAGGGACTGGTTCGATGATTTCACACACAAGCGCTGGGACAGGATAACGCAGAAGCTTGGCCTGACGGAAGAGAAATTCAAGCCTGCGCTTGACAACCTGCTGCACCTTAATCCAAGGCCAGGCAGCGCACTTGGCGAAGCCGCCGGCCGAAGCACGCAGCAGGTGAATCCGGACTTCACGGTTGAATCCTACGACGGCCAGATTCACATGAGCCTGAACAACTTCAACGTTCCAGAGCTCAAGGTCAGCCAGAGTTTCAGCCAGATGCTGGAATCACAGATTGCATCAGGCAAGGGACAGCAGAAGGCAGAAGCTCTGTATGTAAAGCAGAAGATTGATTCTGCACGCGGTTTCATTGATGCCATGCAGCAGCGCTACAGGACACTCAGCAGCACCATGAAGGCCATAATCGACCTTCAGAAGCCATTCTTCCTTGAGGGAGACGAATCTCTATTGAAGCCTATGATACTCAAGGACGTAGCAGACAGGACCGGTCTGGATATCTCTACCATATCACGCGCCACGTCCGAGAAATATGTGCAGACAGATTTCGGAATATTTCCCCTGAAGTTCTTCTTCACCGACGGATTCACCACATCAAGCGGTGAAGAGGTCTCTGTCAAGGAGATTCACAGGATTCTGCGTGAGCTGACCGATGCAGAAGACAAGGCGCATCCGCTGACCGATGACCAGCTGGCATCGGCCCTGAATGAAAAGGGATACCCCGTAGCCCGCCGTACAGTGGCAAAGTACAGGGAACAGTTAGGCATTCCTGTGGCAAGAATGCGTCGTTGAATCAGTCGCCGTCCTGCAACACAGGGAACTTCTGGCGGAAAGAGTACAGTTTTTCAAGATCAATTTCAGAAGAGACCATCTCTTCCTGGCCCTCTTTGGTCTCACATACGGTCTGACCATAAGGGTTTATTATGAAGGAATGACCGGGATAATCACCGAACTGATCCTGTCCCACTCTGTTTACCGCAAAGACAAAGCACTGATTTTCAATAGCACGGGCCCTTACAAGGGTATCCCACGCAAGCAAGCGCTTTACCGGCCAGTTAGCCACATAGATTATGGCATCGTAATCGTCACGGTTACGGGTAAATATCGGGAATCTCAGGTCATAGCAGACATGGAGCAGGATTCTGAGCCCCTTGTAAGTGATGACCACGCGGTCCTTTCCTGCCGTGAACAGCAGATTCTCACCCGAATAGCTGAAAAGATGGTGCTTGTCATAGCAGAACAGGTCACCCTGGGGCGTGGCAAAGCAGAGCCTGTTGTAGTAGTGGCCATCCTCAAGGATAGCAACACTTCCTGTCACCGCGCCACCTATCCGGGCAGCAGTATTCTTCATCCAGGTTACCGTCTGTCCATCCATACTCTCTGCCACCGGTCTTGGGTCCAGGTACTGTCCTGAAGAAAACATCTCTGGCAGGATGTATATATCTGACCCGTCACCGGAACCTATCAACTGGTCAAAGTGTTTCAGGTTCTCCTCTATGCGACCATTTTCCGGTGCAGTCTGTACAAGTGCTATTCTCATCTATTCTGATCCTCTTCTATTAATCTGATAAGACGTTCAACGGCCTCATCCTCTGGGATATTCTTCTCAATACACTCCTTCTGACGGTACAGGCTGACCTTGCCACGGCCTGCGCCCACGTATCCGTAATCGGCATCGGCCATCTCGCCAGGACCGTTCACGATGCAACCCATGATTGCAATCTTAAGTCCACGCAGATGACCGGTCGCAGCCTTTATCCTGGCAATGGTCTCTTCAAGGTTATAAAGCGTACGTCCACATCCCGGGCATGAGATATACTCCGTGCGGGTAACCCTGACACGCGCACCCTGCAGGATGCTGAATGCCGTACGGTCCACCAGAACGTGCGGAATTGACGGATTCATGTTCATGACGGCAAGACCATCTGCCAGTCCGTCAATGAGCAGCACGCCGCTGTCTGCAGCTGCCTTGATGCGCAGGGTATCAATGTCCTGCTCATTATAGTGCTGGAAGAATATCACTGGATTGGTTATGCCCTCTCTCCATAGCGTATGGGCCACTGCGCGATGCTCGCCCAATCTGTTCTTATGATTGCTCTGGCTGATAACCACGATCTCAGGATGACGGCGTATCAGGTCAGTAACCTGCTCCGTCATGGCCATGTAGTTCACGAACATGAACTTGATCTCTGCCGGACATGCCTCTACGGCATCGGGATTCCAGTTCTCGCCAAAGCCCAGGAATACAGGATAACAGTCAGTATGGTCTGTCAGCTGCACCCATGCAGGGTAGTCCAGAATCAGAGGGCACCCCGGATCCGTATCAGGAAGGTTTCCTCCGCAGTAGAAGTAATCCGGAAGGGCATCGTCCTGTCCCATTGGCACGGACGGTTCCCATGGAGCGGTCAGAAGGCTTCCAATCACTACTGGAGCATTCTGTCCACCAATGTTGGCAACCGCATGTGAAGGACGCCTTGACGGATGGAAGTGATCAAAGTCCTGAGCAGGCCGCGCAAAGACATCGGCACTGCCCTCTCTTGAAACGATATAGTCACGCAACTCTCTTGCGACAGGAATCTCACGCTCAGGAGCCTCTGACAGGGATACGCGGATAGTATCACCCAGTCCGTCTGCCAGCAAGGCGCCGATGCCAATTGCACTCTTCACGCGGCCATCCTCACCTTCACCGGCCTCTGTCACGCCAAGGTGCAGCGGGAAGTACATCTTCTCCTCTTCCATCTGTTTTACCAGCAGGCGGACGGTCTGGACCATCACCACGGTGTTGCTGGCCTTGATAGAGATTACCACATCCTTGAACTGCTGCTCCACACAGATACGCAGGAACTCCATGCAGCTCTCAACCATACCCTCAGGGGTATTGCCGTAATGACTCATGATGCGGTCTGACAGGGAACCGTGATTGACACCTATCCTGATTGCGGTGTGGTTCTCCTTACAGATGTTCAGAAAAGGAATGAAACGGTCACGTATCTTCTGAATCTCAGCAGCATACTCCTGTGGGGTGTATTCCAACTCCTTGAACGTACGTGCCGGATCAACATAGTTTCCCGGATTCACCCGGACCTTCTCAGCATACAGCGCAGCCACATCGGCCACTGCCGGATTGAAATGGACATCGGCCACAAGAGGCGTCATAATACCCTTTGAACGCAGTCCTGCATTGATGTTCCTCAGGTTCTCAGCATGTGCCGTACCCTGGGTAGTCAGCCTTACCAGCTCACCTCCAGCCGCAATGATGCGTTCTGCCTGAGCTACACTGCTCGCAGTGTCTGTAGTATCAGTCGTAGTCATGGACTGCAGCCGTATCGGGCTGTCACCTCCTATGGTAGTAGCACCCACATTCACAAGGATACTCTGCCTGCGCTTGTAATTGAAAAGATCCATTGTGGGAATTATCAGTTAGTCTTGAAGTCGTACTTAACCTGGTTCAGCTCCTGGTTTGCCTTCTCAATCTTGTTCTTCAGGCCAGACTTGTAAGCCGCCATACGGCCTGCCAGTTCCTGATCAGAAAGAGCCAGCATCTGTCCTGCCAGGATCACTGCATTCAGGGCACCGTTCACGCCTACTGTTGCAACCGGTATTCCTGGTGGCATCTGAATGATTGAGAGCATCGCGTCAAGGCCGTCAAGCATACCCTTTATAGGCACACCGATCACTGGCACGTCAGAACTTGCAGCAATGACGCCAGGAAGCGCTGCTGCCATACCTGCAGCCGCAATTATTACCTTGATTCCGCGGCCCGATGCCTGCTTTGCAAACTCCTCGACTGCCTCTGGTGTCCTGTGTGCAGAGAGTGCATTCATCTCAAACGGAATCTGCATCTCATTCAGGAATGCAGCAGCCTTCTCCATTACAGGAAGGTCAGAGGTGCTGCCCATGATTATACTTACTACCGGTTTCATATTTTTGTTTTTAACCATTCATGCCAAACCACTTCAGAAGCCAACGCCTTCACAAACCCTTCGGGCCCAGCGTCTCCAGGAACCCCTCAGGCCCAACGCTTCCAAAAACCCCTCAGGCCCAACGCCTCTCCGGCCCCTTGTGACCCATTCCATCGTGAACCCAGAAGCCATATACTTCGGCCTTTCAATTTTTCAAGTACGAAGATAGCAATAATTCCAATGCCCACCCCGCTTCAATACGTTTTTCCCTATCAAAACATTGCCACGACTCCAAGGAATACCCCTGCACACAGGAGTCGTGACACCCTTTCCCGCGTTTTTGACATTTCCCTTCCACGACTCCCATGAACACCCCTCCATGTGTGCGTCGTGACACCTTTTCCGCCGATTTTCCCCATTTCCTTCCCCCGCTCCAAAAAAAACCCCCTCCC
>JAKSIY010000106.1 GCA_024398535.1 Bacteroidaceae bacterium | reverse complement strand
CAATCTGCTCACGTGTCATTGTTTCATGTTCCTGATCAAAATACTCACATGAGTTATCAGGTACACCTCTATATATTTCAGACATGGTTATCAGCCTTTGAAGTTTCTCAAATCCTTGACATGCTTTGCCTTACCCATGGAACGTTCGATGCCGTATGGAGGACGTACGTGCAGGTTTGGCTTGATACCCATTACGCTGACCATTCTCTCATAGAGTGGTTTCAGGTACTTCATCTGCTCACCAAGGTCCTGAGTGAAGAACTCTGGCTTGAGCTCAATGTCAACGTCAAATGTGTCTTCGTTGTTGACACGGTCAACTGTGATGAAATAATATGGCTGGAATGCAGGGAATTCGGTCAGGATAGCCTCAACTGCCGATGGGAATACGTTCACGCCGCGTACAATCAGCATATCGTCAGAACGGCCCAGGATTCTGTCCATACGGACTGCGGTACGGCCGCACTTGCATGGTTCGTAGATAAGGCGGGTAAGGTCACGAGTACGGTAACGCAGGATAGGCATGGCCTCCTTGGTCAGGCTGGTGAATACAAGTTCACCGAACTCACCCGGCTTGCATGGCTCAAGTGTATCAGGGTTGATGATTTCCGGAAAGAACATGTCCTCCCACAGATGTGTACCGTCCTGGCACTCACACTCACCGCCTACGCCAGGACCGGACATTTCGGTCAGACCGTAGATATCGTATGCCTTGATCTGCAGCTTCTCTTCAATCTCCTTACGCATACCCTCAGTCCAAGGCTCAGCACCAAAGAAACCTGCACGCAGCTTCATCTTGTTGATTGAAACCACCTTGCTGGCATGGATAGCCTCAGCAATGTGCATGGCATAGCTTGGGGTACATGCCAGGGCATTTGAACCGAAATCCTGCATGAGCATGATCTGCTTCTCTGTATTACCGGCTGAAGTAGGGAGCTGGACAGCCCCGCGCATGGCAGCACCGTCGTGGGCACCCAGACCACCAGTGAAGAGTCCGTAGCCATATGAAACCTGAACGGTATCGCCAGGACCTATGTCAGCCACAGCCATACAGCGTGCCACGCCTTCTGCCCAGCACTTCAGGTCATTCTCTGTATATGTGTCAACTACAGGCTTGCCGGTGGTACCTGAAGAGGCATGTATTCGGCGTACCTCAGAATGTGGTACAGCCTGAAGTCCGAACGGATACTCGTCACGCAGGTCTGTCTTGGTTGTGAACGGCAACTTATGGATGTCATCTATACTCTTGATATCTGAGGGCTTAACGCCCATCTCATCCATCTTCCTCTTATAGAAAGGAACATTCTCATAGCAACGCTTTACTGTCTTGATCAGTCGCTCTGACTGAAGGGCACGCATATCCTCACGGGACATGCACTCAATTTCTGGATTGTGAATCATAATGATGAAGTTTCTACGCCTTTATTAAATGCTTTGATATTAGCTTCTACTACTGCATCGCCCTTTCTGGCAAAGATTGTTGCCACGGCACTGCGCAGCTGGTCAACAGAAAGGATCTCAATGTATGGGGCAGCCATTCCCAGCAGTACCATGTTGGCACTCTTTGGGCTGTGAAGTTCCTTAGCAATCTCTTCAATTTCAAGCTGCACGTTAGGCAGTGCTGCCAGTTCCTCCTTCAGAGCCTGCTCGTCAGGATAGTTCGGGATATTCACAAAAGACTTGCTGCTGGTTACGATGATGCCGCTTGGGCTCAGGTATGGAACGTAACGGAGGGCCTCCATCGGTTCCATGCTGATGATCACGTCAACCTGACCTGTCGGAATCTGGTCACTCCAGATAGGGTCGGTACTCAGGCGCAGGTTTGACTGGACGTCACCGCCGCGCTGGCTCATTCCGTGAACTTCTGCCTGTTTCAGGTTGATGCCTGCCTCTGTGGCAGCCTGACCTATGATTGTTGCAATTGAGAGGATACCTTGTCCTCCCACACCGCAAAGTATGATATCTTTCTTCATTTTCATTTAGCATTTTTTTCACGGGCATGACGTGCAGCTGTCTGGATGCACTCACGGCGTGGGATAATAACACTTACACCATTGTAGGCAATCTCTTCACGCATGGTCTGGATGATCTCTGGCATGTTCTTTGGCAGAGGAACAACCACGCGTACATGCTCCGGTTCTACACCAAGTCCCAGACAGATAGCCTCAAACTTGTTGGTTCCTGCACTGTCCTGGCCACCGGTCATGCCGGTTGTCAGGTTATCACTGATAATCACTGTGATATTTGACTTGTCATTGACTGCGTCAAGAAGGCCGGTCATGCCGCTGTGGGTGAAGGTAGAGTCACCGATTACCGCAATGGCAGGGAAGAGACCGGAATCTGCGGCACCCTTTGCCATAGTGATGCTGGCGCCCATGTCAACGCACGATGCAAGTGCGCGGAATGGAGGCAGGGCACCCAGTGTGTAGCAGCCTATGTCGCCGAACACGCGTGCATTCTCATACTCCTTGAGAATCTCTACAAGTGCGCCATAGACATCGCGGTGTCCGCAACCCTGGCAGAGCTGCGGTGGACGGGCTGCCAGATTCTTTGCCGGGTCAAAGGCAGGAGCATTTGTCATGCCCAGGCTCTGGGCTACATTGTCAGGATTCAGCTCGCCTGTACGTGGAAGGCGTCCCGTGAGACGTCCCTGAACAGGGTAGGTTGCACCAAGAATCTTTCTGACATCCTCCTCAACAACCGGCTGGCCATCCTCAACCACAAGAATCTCTGAGCTGGCATCGGCCAATTGCTTTACAGCCTCAACCGGAATAGGGTACTGAGAAACTTTCAGGATGGCATAGTTTGCATCGGCAGTACGACGGATATCCGAGAGTGCTTCACGTACATAATTATAACCGATGCCGCATGCAATGATACCAACAGGCTTGGCGGACTCAGAATTGCTGATGGTGACAGCATCATTATAGACAGACTCAATTGCAGCCTGTTCCATGTCCTTCTGCTTGTCAATGAGCTGGGCATAGCGACGGCGGGCATTGCCTGGAAGCAGTACCCACTGGGTATTGTCTGTTGCCGGACTCAGCTGGTTCTGCGGTCTTGATTCACCGCATTCAACTGCTGCACGGCTGTGTGCAAGGCGTGTAACAACACGCAGCAGTACAGGTACGCCCAGTTTCTCTGACAGGTCAAATGCGCTGGCAGTCATGTCGTAAGCCTCCTGCTGATTGCTTGGCTCAAATATTGGGAGCATGGCAAACTTGCCATAGAAGCGGCTGTCCTGCTCATTCTGGCTTGAATGCATTGACGGGTCATCGGCAGCCAGTACTACAACGCCGCCGTTCACGCCGGTGATTGCGCTGTTCACAAAGGCATCGGCACACACATTCATGCCCACATGCTTCATGCAGACCAGCGCGCGCTTTCCACAGTAGCTCATTCCAAGAGCGGCTTCCATGGCAGTCTTCTCATTTGTACACCAGCGGCTTCTCACACCGCGTTCCTGAGCTTCCTTATTTGTCTGGATAAACTCAGTTATCTCTGTTGACGGAGTGCCGGGATAAGCGTAAACGCCGCTCAATCCGGCCCGGATGGCGCCAAGCGCTATGGCTTCGTCACCCAATAACAATCTCTTCTCCATATATAATTTTTGAATATTTGTCAAAGTGTCTGCAATTTACTCTTTTTTCTTGTTATATATCAACAAAACCTCAACAATTCTTAACTTTGTGAATCAAAGCCGAAAGATTATGCATCTTACAGAAAAAATACTAATCATAGCAGTTGCAACGACGCTGATACAGAATGCAAACGCACAGACTGATGCCATCTGTATCGATGCAAATGCATCCTCTAAGGAGTGGTTTGATGCATCGCTCAACGGGTCTCTGACACTTGGTTCCAAGTGGTCAACAGAGGCTGATGCCGGTTTCTCAAGGTATTCAAAAATCCAGGATGACAACAAGGACAGTTTCCAGGACTCACCGGAAAAGGAGTTGCTGCATATCTCAAACAACTGGAAATACGATGGAGCTTCACATATCCTGAAAGCCGGTATGGAATTCAACGAAGGAAGCATAGACGGAGGACAGTTGCCAAGACTCAAGTATCAGGTTTTTGCAAATCCATACAGATTTTCGCAGGACAGCTGGAACATCAAGGCATCTGCCGATGACAGAATCAACACCGGAAACCTATCAGCCCTGACCGTCAGGGGCAGCGCAGAATTTGCAGGGACAGACTCCAAGGCCGGTCACAGAATCAGCAACTACAGCAAGACCGGATTTGATGCAGGTTTCATGTATGAGCCAGGTTCTTGGTACAGCACTGAAGATGGCGGGTGGAGAGCCGGCGCAGAACTGAAGTCAGAAAGATATGACTACGAATACCGCTTTGACCCTACAGGACTTGAAACAGCGATTACAGAAACAACCCAGACCGAGACAACTGTCAGTCTTGTCGGCGGATATATTTACAAACCTGATTCCAAGAAGATTACACATCTGACGTTAAAGGCAAGCTATAGCACGGAATATGATTTTTTCCTGACTCCGTCCGCTAGATTCGCATACAATCCGAACAACTGGCTCCAGCTAAGCCTGTTTGCAGAGAACAACAGAAGGACCGTACGGCCGCTGGCAGAAAACAACATAGCACTGAGCCAGCAGGACAAGGGTCTTTATCTGGCAAGCAGCAGGCTTATCCTGCTTGACAAGGATCTTGAGCAGCAATCTTCCTGGGATTTTGGATTCAACAGCAGTATCACCCTTCCTTTTGTTGAAATCAACGGCGGATACACCTACCGTTATTACAAGCATCACGTGATTACTGATTTTGACACCGATGCCCATTCAATACACTTCACGTCAAGTCCCGGTAAATCATTCGTTCACCGGGCAGTCATCAGTGCAGAATCATCACCTGTTGAAGGACTGGAAATCAACGCCACCTATATATATGAGGACGCAAGAGAGACGCTGACCGACAACAGGATTACACAGGTCCCTTTCATACCAAAGCATAATGCCGGCATTACAGCGGAATACACTCCTGACGGCAAATGGCTTTTCAGCGCATCCTACAGTTTCCTTGGTGGAATAAGAACTCCAAAGCCTGATTTCATACAGCCCATGTGGGAGTCTTCAACTTATTCCTACGACCTCCTGTCAATATGTATTGAGCGTACGTTCTGGGACCGTCTTACATTGTACGCAGGTGGATCCAACCTGACTGATTCCAGACAGAAGAATACAGTAATAAGCCCCCTGGACCCATGGGGCGATACCTTTGACTCCTCAATGATTTACATGCCACTGCGTGGAGCAAGATATTTTGCGGGAATCAGAATACAGCTTAAAAGATAATCGGATATGGAAAAAGAGAGAGACATTGACCGACTGGCCAGATATATAATCAATATTGCAGGACTTGCCCTGATCGTAGCAGTCTGCTGCATATTCAGGCAGGTTATCGGCTATATCCTGATGGCAGGAGTCCTGTCACTGATTGGCCAACCTATATCAAACCAGCTTGAGAAGGTCAGGATAAAGGGGCATGAGATGCCAGATTGGCTGAGGTCAATCCTGACTATTCTCATCATGGGAATTGTGCTTCTGCTTATTTTCACGCGCATAATTCCAATAGTGACTGATTTCTACAAGGAATTATCACTGATAGACCTGAACGCGGTCACTGCTGGTATCAGATACCCAATGTCATCGCTTAACCAATGGCTGATACAGCTCTTCCAGCTTGACTCCGGCTTCAATATTGAGACCGTTCTGCTTGAAAGACTGCAGGGTGCATTTGACCTTAGCAAAGTTCCTGCAATTGTGTCATCGGTTGCATCGGGCCTGCTGAATCTGATAATTGCAGTCTTTTCTATCACCTTCATGTCGTTCTTCTTCATAAAAGACCCAGGACGTCTAAGAAACCTGATCTGCGCATTTGTTCCAGAAAGACATGAACAGGAGATGCAGGACTCCCTGACTGAGATTTCTTCACTCCTTTCACGTTATTTCGTAGGACTTGTACTTGAAATGACAGGGGTAGGACTTATCAACTTCCTGGGAATGTGGCTGATAGCAGGCCTGGGTGCAAGAGGAGCATTGGCCATTGCATTTCTGACCGGCCTGCTCAACATACTAGCATATGTCGGTCCATGCATCGGATATGTCATAGGAATAGGTATCGGAGTAATGCTGAAATTCAGTTTCGGACTTGGTATAGGGGCAGAGTTACCCGTATTCATACTTATTCTGCTTGCAATCATGCTTTTCACACAGATCATAGATGTCTTTGTCTATCAGCCGGTAATCTATTCCAACAGCATAAAGGCTTCTGCTCTTGAAGTGTTCATTGTCCTGCTGATGGCAGGATACCTGCTT
>JAKSIY010000105.1 GCA_024398535.1 Bacteroidaceae bacterium | reverse complement strand
TGCTGTAGTTCGTCCAGCACGAAGGTATTCTAATGGTTGCCACGACTCCCATGTGTGGGGGGTATTCTTTGGAGTCGTGGCAGGAAAATGCCGAAAGCAGGCGGAAATGCGTCCACGACTCCCGTGTGCGGGGGTATTCTTTGGAGTCGTGGCAGGGAAATGCCGAAAGCAGGCGGAAATGCGGCCACGACTCCCGTGTGCGTTGGTATTCCTTGGAGTCGTGGAAGGAAAATGCCGAAAAACGCGGGAAATGCGTCCACGACTCCCGTGTGCGTTGGTATTCCTTGGAGTCGTGGCAGGAAAATACCGAAAATCGCGGGAAAGGTTGCCACGACTCCCGCGTGCGGGGGTATTCTTTGGAGTCGTGGCAGGAAAATGCCGGAATACGCGGGAAAGGTTGCCACGACTCCCGTGTGCGGGGGTATTCCTTGGAGTCGTGGCTGGGAAATGCCGAAAAACGCGGGAAAGGTTGCCACGACTCCCGTGTGCAGGGGCATTCTTTGGAGTCGTGGTAGGGAAATGTCCAAAATCGCGGGAAAATGCCGACGCACGCTGCCAGTGGAAATGTCAAAAGAGAAGGGGCAATAACCTGATGGTTACTGCCCCTTCTCTTTCTTAGTTTTTTCCTGGACTTAACTTACTCTCTTGTTCATCATAATGTAAACGATGAGGCCAAGGATCATAACGCCCATAGCGCCCAACTGTACTCCGTTGTAGTTGTTCCAACCGCAGAAGAAGCTGCAGATAAGTATGATTGCGCCGATAATTACGATCATTGCGCCCAGATACTTCTTGAATGAGTTCATATTTATGCTTTTTAGTTTTTATTTTCTGAACTGCAAATAAACAAATATTTCTCTGAATGTGAAAATATTATTGTAAAAAACTGCAGTCTGGGTTGGGTGAATGCATATTTTTACTAAATTTGCACCCGCAAAATTAAACAATTAACCTATTCAGAACTAAAAGTATGAATCAGTACGAAACCGTTTTCATTTTAACTCCCGTTTTGTCTGACGTTCAGATGAAGGAAGCGGTAGAAAAGTTCAAGGGCATTCTTACAGCAGCAGGTGCTGAGATTGTCAATGAAGAGAACTGGGGCATGCGTAAGCTTGCTTACCCAATTGAGAAGAAGTCAACAGGCTTCTATGAGTTTATTGAGTTCAATGCAGATACTACTGTAGTAGATAAGCTTGAGCTTAACTTCCGTCGTGACGAGCGCGTTCTTCGCTTCCTGACCATCAAGCAGGAGAAGTATGCTGCTGAGTACGCAGTGAGAAGAAGAAATCTTAGACAGTCTAAAGTAGAGGAGGCTTGATTATGGCAGAAACATCAGAGATCAGATATCTTGCACCACAGACAGTGGACGTAAAGAAGAAGAAGTATTGCCGTTTCAAGAAGAGCGGTATCAAGTATATTGATTACAAGGATCCAGAGTTCCTGAAGAGATTCCTGAACGAGCAGGGCAAGCTTCTGCCTCGCCGTATCACCGGTACTTCACTGAAGTATCAGCGTAGAGTTGCTCAGGCTGTAAAGAGAGCACGTCATCTTGCTCTTCTTCCATATGTAACCGATATGATGAAGTAATCCCTTAAAAACGAATCGACATGGAAGTAATTTTGAAGGAAGATGTAACCAACCTTGGTTACAAGAATGATATCGTAAAGGTAAAGGAAGGCTACGGCCGTAATTATCTTATTCCACAGGGAAAGGCAGTAATTGCTACTGAGTCAGCAAAGAAGGTTCTTGCTGAGAACGAGCGTCAGCGCGCTCACAAGCTTGCCAAGATCAAGGCTGATGCTGAGGCTCTGGCAGCAAAGCTCTCAGGTGTAGCACTTACAATCTCTGCCAAGGTCAGCGAGGCTGGTACAATCTTTGGTGGCGTTGGTGCTGCTCAGATTGTAGAGGAGCTTGCAAAGCTTGGTTTTGAGGTTGATCGCAAGATCATCGCAGTTGAGACCGTTAAGGAGCTTGGTTCTTATACCGCAGTTGTTAACGTTATGCGTGACGTTAAGGCTGAGATTCCTTTTGAGGTTGTAGCTGAGGTTGCAGAGTAATCTTACTAAAGATTATATTTAAGGCCGGTTTTATAAAGCCGGCCTTATTTTTTGTATTTTTGTACATATGGATAAAGCATTTCTTGCCGGGAAGACGGCATCGTACTATACTTTGGGATGTAAGCTCAACTTTACTGAGACATCATCTATAGCCAAACAGCTGGAGGCTGCTGGGGTACGAACTGTTCACAAAGGGGAACAGCCAGACATCTGCATTGTGAACACATGTTCCGTTACTGAGGTCGCTGACAGGAAATGCCGTCAGGCAATACACCGGATTGTCAGACAGTATCCTGGGGCCTATGTGGTGGTAACCGGATGCTATGGCCAGTTGAAACCAGGCGAGGTTGCATCGATTCCGGGAGTGGACGTGGTGCTTGGACAGGATCAGAAAGGTAATGTTCCGGAACACCTTAATAATCTGATAAAGAGGGATAGGGGCATATTCCATACGGTCAAGGCAAAAGACCTGAAGAACTTTGTTCCATCATGCTCTAAGGGAGACAGAACACGATATTTCCTGAAGGTTCAGGACGGATGCGATTACTACTGCACTTATTGTACAATTCCTTTTGCTCGTGGTCATAGCAGGAATCCTGAAATTTCTGATCTGGTGTCACAGGCTAGAAAGGCCGGTGAAGATGGTGGACGTGAAATTGTAATAACAGGTGTCAATATCGGTGATTTTGGAAAGAGTACCGGTGAAAGTTTTTTTGATCTGGTCAAGGAGTTGGACAAGGTCAAGGATATTTCCCGTTACCGTATTTCATCAATTGAACCGAACCTGCTGACTGATCAGATAATTGAGTATGTCGCAGAATCAAGGGCGTTCATGCCTCATTTCCACATTCCTCTTCAGTGTGGCTCTGATGAGGTTCTGAAACTGATGCACAGACGTTATGACAGGCAGGTCTTTGCTGACAAGGTGAAAAAAATAAAGGAGGTTATGCCCGATGCCTTCATTGGGGTTGATGTCATTGTAGGAATGAGAGGAGAGACTGACCAGTTTTTCAATGACTCTCTGGAGTTCCTGAAGGGGCTTGATGTGACTCAGCTGCATGTGTTCAGCTATTCAGAAAGACCAGGAACTGCCGCACTGAGAATTGATCATGTGGTTTCTGCCGAGGAGAAGCATGAGAGAAGTCAGAAGCTGATAGCTGTGTCTGAATCCAAACTTCACGCTTTCTATGAAGAGCATATAGGAAAGGAGGCGCTGGTTCTTGTTGAAAGACCAAAGAGAGGCTGTCCTGCTCATGGCTTTACAGAGAACTATATACGTGTGGAGATTGCAGGAGCAGAGGAACTGGAAAATCAGATTGTAAAGGTAAGACTTGGTGGTTTCAATCAGGCGCAGGATGCGTTGGTTGGTGAAATCATATAATTGATGGAGGCTATCCTATGAAGACTAAAGTTGCTGTGGTAATCCTGAACTGGAACGGAAGTGAGATGCTCAAGAAATTTCTTCCTGGGCTTATTGCCTGTTCCCAGATGGATGGAGTTGAGATTATTGTTGCTGACAATGACTCAAAAGATGACTCAATGAAGATGATGCAGGAATCATTTCCAGACATAAGAACCATTGTGCTTGAGTCAAATTTTGGTTTTGCAAAGGGATATAACCAGGCGCTCAGGAGAGTAGATGCCGAATATTACATTCTGTTGAATTCTGATGTCGAGGTTACTGATGGTTGGCTGGTTCCGTTGATCTCATATATGGATGCTCATCCCGAGGTTGCTGCATGTCAGCCCAAACTCAGAAGCTACAGGGAACGGGACTGCTTTGAGTATGCCGGTGCTGCCGGTGGTTATATGGATGCCTGGGGGTATATGTACTGCCGTGGCAGGGTTATGGATTCCATTGAGAAGGATAACGGCCAGTATGATGACATTGCACAGGTATTCTGGGCAACAGGTGCTGCCCTGATGGTCAGAAGTGCTGATTACTGGGCAATAGATGGCCTGGATGACCGTTTCTTTGCCCATCAGGAGGAGATTGATCTGTGCTGGAGACTACGCAGCCGTAACAGAAGGATTGTCTGCATCCCCGAGAGTGTAGTCTATCATGTGGGTGCCGCAACTCTGAAAAGAGAGAATCCATACAAGACGTTCCTGAATTTCAGAAACAACCTGCTGATGCTTTATAAGAACCTTCCGGAAGAGCGTCTGAACAGGGTGATGCGTGTAAGGGCATTGCTTGATTTTATTGCTGCCATGCAGTTCGTTGCCAAGTTCAAATTCAAGGATGCCGGTGCTGTTTTCCGTGCCAGAAGGGAATTCCGCAGATTGAAACCTCAGTTTGCTGCAGACAGAAAGGATAATCTTGATGAGTGTTCAGTCAAGATTATCCCGGAACAAGGTAATTTTCTGCTTATCTGGCGTTACTATGTATGCCGCCAGCATACGTTTCAGTCCCTATTCAATTGTGACGCACAAGGGTAAGCGTATGATCCACTTCTGATGGCAGTTCCTCAGGGTAGTGGGTTACAATAATCAGGGTCTTCTGCTTCTCCTTGCAGAACTCAGAAATTATCTGCATCACAAGGCATCGGTTTGCTGCGTCAAGTCCATGAAGCGGCTCATCAAGGATCAGTAATGACGGATTCTTGACGAATGCGCGCGCAAGCAGTACCATACGCTGTTCTCCGCTTGACAGGTTGTAGAAATCAAGGTCTGCCATGTGATCAATGCCGAAAATCTTCATCCATGCAAGACATGATTCACGGTCCTGTGGAGAGGCTTTCCTGTAAAGTCCGATGGTGTCATACAGGCCTGATGCTACAATGTCAATGGCAGGGTAGTGCCTGCAGTATGAGCGATGCATTTCCGGTGATACGTATCCAATGTGCTTCTTGATGTCCCAGATGCTCTCACCTGTTCCACGCATTCTTCCAAAGAGGGCGATGCTACATGCGTATGACTGGGGGTTGTCTGCGTAGATCAGGCTCAGAAGTGCCGATTTTCCCGCTCCGTTAGGTCCAAGGAGTGACCAATGCTCGCCTCTTTTGACAGTCCAATCCTGATTGTCCAGAATCTTTCTGGGACCATATTGCAGTACAACCTTGTCACATCTGACAATCTCTTCTGATTCCATGTCTGACTGTGGAAGGGAATGCATCAGTCTTTTCATCTCTTCAGAAAGAACTGGCAGAGTATCTGATGAGGATTGTGAGAGGTATTCACTTAAAGTCATCTTTCCCATGCACTCCATGTCCTTGACTGGGATGACGTGGGTGATGAATGGTGCAAGATCCTCATTGCGTGCAACGATCAGCATGATCTGTAATCCCCACTCTTTGATCAGGCGCTCAAGCAGTTCTGTCAGCAGCTGACGTGTTTCACGGTCAAGGCCGATGAAGGGACTGTCTATGATGATGAGGTCCGGACGGCTTGACAGAGCCTTTGCAAGTTGATACTTGCGCATCTCGCCACTGGAGAGTGATATAAGTTTCTTGTTCCAGAGCAGGTCAATTGAGAAGAGACTGAAGAGTTCGTTCCTGAAATCCTGATCTTCAATCTGTGGAAATATCTCTGAAATTACGGGAGAATCTTCTGTCTCAGTGGTATTCCACCTCTGCTGGTAATAATAGGTGGTGTCACCGCTTCCGTAGCTGTCACGGAATGTGATGTAACGCATTCTGCTGTTTATGTCAACTCCGGAACCGGTCTCAAAGCCTGCGTCCTCGGCAAACAGAAGAGGGTAGGTGCCGTTCAGGGTGTTGGCCAGGATTGACTTGCCTGCTCCATTCGGACCTACTATGGCAACCTGGTCAGTCTTTGAAATCTCAATGTTGAGAGGGTTCTTGAATCTGTATATCGGGTTGCGGGCAACTCCATTGCGTATTCTGATTGAGAATGTGTTATCTGTCATTTTTCTGAAAGTTTCATTATCTGTTCAAAGAGTTCTGCTGATGTGTCTGCAATGGCATCGGGGTTCAGTGATTCAAGTTCTGTCCTTGGACGGAAACCCCATGAGACAGCTATTGCCGGTACGCCAGCGTTACGCGCTGTCTGGATATCCACGTCAGAGTCTCCAACGTATATGCAGTTCTCTGCAGGAGTGGAGGATTCCTTGCAGATGTCATGGACAATTGTCGGATCCGGCTTTACCGGAACTCCTTCACGCTGGCCATGGATTGAGGAGAATCTGATGTGACTGAAATAGTCTTTCATCAGCCCGATGGTTGCTGCTTCATATTTGTTCGATGCAATGGCAATGCCGAATCCCTTTGCCTGAAGCTGCTCCAACAGTTCAGCAATACCTGGGTATGGCTCAGTGTGGTCTGTATTGTGCTGGTCATAATAGGGTACGAACAGTGACTTC
>JAKSIY010000104.1 GCA_024398535.1 Bacteroidaceae bacterium | reverse complement strand
TCTGCAACAAAAAAGTTGAAGAATATCGGATAATAGAACAGATTGATTCGTGTCGGAACAAAAAGGATAACCTCAAGGTGTCCCAGCACAATCAGCATGAACCATCCAAAGGCGATGCTTGAGTGCATGTAGCCCAGCAACGGATTCCTCTTCCAGAGCTTTACATGAAAAAGACAGTCGCAGAACAGGTCACGGATATCCTTTGCCAAAATCTTCGGGTTCAGAAAAGAGAGCAGAAGCTTCTTTCTGTCCTCAACCGGCAGCTGAAGGAACATCCTTACTATGAAGAAGGCAAAATAGGACAGGACGAATGCCATTCCCACCAGGAACGGTATCACGAAAGGGTTGAACCCCGATGGAATACGGTCAATCATACTGTCTGCAAATTGAAAGGATTATGTGTCTTGTATTGATGCCACGCGGGCAGACCATGATGCACTTGCCGCACAACATGCATTTTGAGAGCATCGGCCTGACATCCTGCCCACGCTGAAGTGCCAGGATCACCTTGCGCATGCTCATCCCGCTGAACGGTGCAGCGGTACACGTCGCTGAACATGAACCACAAGCCATACAGGTCTTCACATCAGGATCTGTCTTGCACAGGCGGTCATATACAGAAGTATCAATCTTATCCAGATCAATGGTTGAGCTCTTGCTCAGCCTGAAACCGAAATCAGCCATTCTTCAAGTAGTTATGAACCTCAACTGCAACAGCGCGGGCCTCTGCCAGCGTTTCAGGAACCGTCTTTGTACCGGTACAAGCACCGGCATAGAAGACGCCTTTGCGGTTTGAATTCAGGATTCCATAGATATTGTTGCTGCTCTTCAGGAAGCCGTCATCATCAACGTCAAGCCTGGCCTGTCGTGCAAGATTGCGGACACCCTCATTGCAGGACATTCCGGACATGAGCACAAGAGAGTCAAGCTGAACCTTCAGCGGCTTTCCTGACAAGGTATCCTCAGCCTTGACCTGAAGCCGGCCGTCAATGGTCTCTCCTACCTCAGATACGCGTCCGCGTATAAAGTGGACGCCGAAATTCCTCTGGGCATTGATATAGAAATCCTCATATTTCTTGCCAAAGAGGCGCAGGTCCATGTAGAAGCAGTATATCTCAGCATCAGGAAATTTCTCCTTCATCTCAATAGCCTGCTTTATGGCCGTCGTGCAGCACACTTTTGAACACTGGGAATTACCGGCCTTCAAATCCCTTGAACCTACACAATGGACAAATCCTACAGCCTTTGGATCAGACGGAATCCTCTTGTCCTCCTTTCCGCAGAACCAGGCTTCCAGATCAGAATTGGTAATCACATGGTCATACACGCCATAACCATACTCCTCTTTCTTGGATGCATCGAACAGGCTGAAACCGGTAGCAAACACCACCGCCCTGGCCTCTATTGAGATGCCATTGTCAAGCACAATTGTATATGATTCCCTCTCAGGAGTTATGGACTGAACCCTTGTGCCAGTAAAGACGTTTGCCCTTGCAACGTCAAGACGCAGAGGTACAATTATATCCTTGGCAGGAGTCATATCAGGAAAGAGTCTGTACCAACCGGCCACATGTCCTCCAAGCTGGGAATTCCTCTCTACCAGAATCGGAGTGTAGCCCAGGGAAAGAAGCTGCTTGGCAGCCTCCATGCCGGCTACTCCGCCACCTATTATAACAATATTATCTTTCATCTTCTGTTCTTCTAGAAACATTTCATTGACGTTGGCAGTTCAGGACGCATTATATCCTCCTTGTTCACGCCAAGATATTTTGCCTTTGGATCATACTCAACGCCAATTCTGTCCAGGAATGGTTCTACTGCCACCTGATGCAGCTGCAGGCCAAGATCCCATGGGTCATAACCCAGCACAAGACCGGCAAGTTCTTCATACGTGAATACAGGTATTCCGAATCCGTTGCGGCCGTAGGTCTTTCCCGTCTGCTCAGCAATCACATACTGCCATCTGTCAAGGAAATACGGACAGCCAGGACAGTTGGTTATGATTGCATCCGGATGGAACGGCTCCATGGATTCAAACTTCTTATGTGTATTGGATACGCTGTAACCCCTGTTTGCCTTGACATGATACTGTCTGAAACCATAGCCGCAGCAGTGTCTGCGTTCAGGATAGTCAACCACCTGACCGCCCCAGCTCTCAACCATTCCGGCCAGAACGTACGGATATTCAGCACCGCCCACAGCCTTGTGTGGGAACATCTTTGCATAATGACAGCCTATGTGCTCCACAATCCTCAGGGGCTCACCGGTCTCCTTGTCAACCAGACGGTATTTTCCAAGTTCTGCAATCCTGTCCCTCCAATGGTATATGAGGTCACTCGTGTGAGCCAGATATTTTGGCTTGTTGAATTCCCTTCTGCAGGCCTTCCACAGGTTTTCACGGATACGGGCTTCAAGTTCCGGGAACTCCCTCCAGGTCTCAAGAATCTCTGCATAGTTTCCGAATGAGGTTATGCAGCTTGGAACATAATTCTCATACCCGGCCTCTGTCATCAGCGAGAACTGTCTTGCAACTATCGTCATTACGGTTTCCTGTGGAATGGTATCACAGTGATAGGCGATGCCACCGCATGTTGTATGGAACGGAGTCTCATAGACATCCTTCTTCAGGACATTCCGGGTTATCTCAGTAAACATTCTCTCACTTGCCGGAAAGAAATTCTGGCGGATGCAACTACGTACATAATACCAGTGATCATCAGGAATTTCCTTCTGATAATCACTCCATATCTTCTGTTTTCCTTCGTAAATCATGGATGTTATTCATTGAAATGTTCATCTGAGCAGTGTTCAAAGGCATACTTCTCATACTCTTCAAGAGTCATGCCCATCTCTTTTGCCTTCTTCTCAGAATACTCTTCAACAAGACGGATGCGCTCAGTGCCGCCAGTGATGTCAAATATGGCCTTCAACTCATCAAGTGATTCCTGAGGGATCTTCCTGAGAACGCCCGGTCCCTCTCCCATATAGTTTGCACCCTGGCGTTTCATACTGTCTTCAAGATGCTCGGTATGCCATTTCCATACCGGGCCTGATTCCTTGTGATCCTCCCACTTGAAGGTCTTTGGATGAATACAATACCCATAGTTCAGGATATTGCCTGTCAACGCATGGGTAAGCGGCAGCATCTGTCTTCCCTTCTCAGAATCGGTAAAATAGCCCAGGCGGACGCTCAGGTCCCTGAGAGCCATGATGACCAGACCCGGTCCATTCTTTCTTGGGCATCGGGTGACACAGCTCATGCACTCCCCACAGTACCAGATAGTTTCAGAACGCAGCAGTTCCTCAATCTGACTGTTATCACGTCCCTGCACAAGATTCACAATCTTGCGGGGATCATACTTGTAGAATTCCGCAGCCGGGCAGATTGCCGTACACGTACCACAGTTGATACAGGTCTTCAATCCCTCCTTGAAACGGTAATCCTTACAAAGTTCCTTATAAAGATCCATTTTCTTGCTTTATTCGCGTCAGACGCAAAGTTAGCTCTTTTCTTCAAACAAGGCATCACCTGATGCGGCGCAGCCTTCGGCCATTCCAGGCATAGCGGATGCCTTCAGGACTGACAAAACGGCTGAACAGACCGGCCTCCTGGCCAAGATAGTCTGTTCCGGTGAACTTGAATACCAGACCTTTACCATCTTCACTGACCGTAACCTTCCTGCTCATCAGACTGCATCGGTCCCTGAACATCTGCAGGGAATCACTCTTAAGGTACTGGCGGTCCAGATAATCCTGAAACAGCGGTTCGCGGATGATGCGCCTTGTCTCCAGATGATTCCAAGTATCATCGTAGAAATCAATGCGGCTGTCCTCTATCCCGCTCTGGACTGTTCGGATTACACACACCACGGGAATGGTGTCGCGCCTGAAGAACAGGTGCATGGTAATGTCTGTATTATTAGTGTATTGAAGAGTCAATGTTGTCTGTGAAAGAGACGTCATGCGGGTAACACCGCCCAGACGGTTCGTTACCTGAGCATCCATCCCACTGTCCATGAAATCAAACATGTCCAGGCGATTGATCCTGGTAAGGATTGGCAGGACTGAGTCCGGCATCAGATTGAACATCTGACGCATGGTACGGGCCTGGGCAATTCCACCCAGCGTCATCATCATTATCAATGAAATCAACAATCTTTTCATATCAGTCAGTTGAGTTGAAACAGCTGCTCCGGATACTCTATCTCCTCAAGGAAGAGTCCGCGTGCCGGAGCGGAGTCACCGGCAGCACATCTGTCCTTGCTATCTATTATCTGCCGGAACTGATCCAGGGTCAGCTGGCCCCGGCCAACCTGCATCAGGGTACCTACTACTGCACGTACCATGTTCCGCAGAAAGCGGTCAGCTGTTATTGTAAAGGCCCAGCGACCGTCTGGAAGCCTGTCCCAATGTGCAACGGTCACCTTGCAGTTGTTGGTCTTTGTATCAGTATGAAGTTTGCTGAAGCTGGTGAAATCAACAGTCTCAAGCAACATCCGGGCAGCCTTGTTCATCAGCTCAAAATCAGGAGCATTTATCTGTCTCCATGCAAAATCGCGGTAGAACGGATCCTTTTCAAGCGTCAGATAGTAGCGGTAAGTACGGCTCACTGCATCAAAACGGGCGTGGGCATCGGCCCTGACCGGGACTATCCTATACACAGAGATATCCTGCGGGAGGATTCCGTTCAGCTTGTTCTTCATCCAGCCGCAGTCCTGTGGCTCATCAATGTCAAAGTGAGCAACCATCAGGCGTGCATGTACTCCGGCATCAGTGCGACCGGCACCGGTCACATGTATCTCCTGTCTCAGGAAAAGTGAGAGTGCCTTCTCAAGCTTCTCCTGTACAGAGACAGCATCGGGCTGAATCTGCCAGCCGCAGTAATCAGTTCCGTTGAATGCCAGATAGATGAAGTATCGTGCCATTTACTCTACAGTATTCTTCAGGTTCATCATGTGGACGGCAGCCAATGCGGCAGTCTCAGTCCTGAGCCTTGAAGGGCCCAGAGACACAGGTCTGAATCCGCTGGCCAGGGCAAGTTCAATCTCCTGTGGGCTGAAATCACCCTCAGGGCCTATCAGCACAACGGCATCGTGACCAGGCTCGACAAGACTCATCAGATGAAGTTTCTCCTGTCCCGGTTCGCAATGCGCTATAAACCTGTCCTGTTCCTTGCATCCGGCAATGAACTGTGCAAATTTAGTCATTCCATTCAAAACTGGAAGCCATGACTTCTTTGATTGCTTCATTGCTGAGACAGCAATCTTCTGAATCCTCTCCATTTTCATGACATCACGTTCAGAATGCTCGGTCAGAAGGAAGGTAATTTCATCAACGCCTATCTCAACAGCCTTCTCAACGAACCACTCATTCCTGTCCATCAGCTTGGTTGGAGCCACGGCAATATGCAGATGTCCCTTCCACAACGGCTCCTGCCTGTTGCTCTCAAGAACACGTACCCAGCATCTCTTTGAGGTCGATGCAGAGATTACTGCCTTATGAAAACAACCCTTGCCGTCAGCAAGAAGCAGTTCATCACCCTCCTTCATGCGCAGGACACGCAGACAGTGTGCAGCCTCCTCTTCAGGAAGTTCAAACTCGTCAGAGACATCAGGAGTATAGAATATCCACATATTATTTTCTTTTGCTTAGTTCGTCACGCAGCTGGGCTGCAAGTTCGTAATTCTCTGTTTCAATGGCATTTGCCAGAGCTGCCCTGAGAGTCTCGGCATCAACAGTAGCTATAGGCATTGAGAAAGAACCAGTTCTCTCTTCCTGAGCAGAGTATCTGTCAATGAGTTCATCTTCTATGAAGAGAGGAACCCCGGCCCTGAGCGCCAGTGCAATGGCATCGGACGTACGGGAGTCTATCATCATGGTGCCTCCATCCTTCTCAAACACCAGATAGGAATAGAAGATGCCGCCCTGAATCTTGTATATGCGCACCCCCTGCAGATATGCGTCAAATGAGCGGGACGATGTCAGATACAGGTCATAAATGGATGGACGAGGCAGGCTGATTCCTTTCATGGCAGCGCTTATGGCCTGGGCTTCAAGCAGCCCGACCATTACAGGAAGCACTCTGTTGCCCTCCTTCTCCTTCAGGATGACGGCAAACACCATGTTTCCGGACACCCTGCTCATTATATCCCTGACCTCAAGCTCCACCATAGTCATTCAGTCTTTTTATCCTTATACCTGAAGAATATTGCAAACAATACTCCAATGGTCAGCGCATAGATGGCACAGGTTATCCAGAATCCCGTCCAGTTGCCGGTCTTATAGAATACACCGTCAACATTCACCGACTGAGTGAATCTGTTGAGTACCGCCTGAAGGGTTGTCATACCAAGTATTGTTCCAAGACCGTTGTTGAACATCATGAGCAGTCCCTGGGCGCCAGCCTTTGAACTGGCATCGGTGTTTTTCTCAACGAA
>JAKSIY010000103.1 GCA_024398535.1 Bacteroidaceae bacterium | reverse complement strand
GTTCCGCAATGTATTGATGGCATTGACAAGCGGTTGCCCACTCAGGGTACCAAAGCCCTCATCAATGAACAGAGTATCTACAGAGAGTGCCTGACCTACATCAGCAAGAGCCAATGCAAGTGCCAGAGAGACCAGGAAGCCCTCACCACCGCTCAGGGAATCTGTACCACGAGTTGCAAATCCCTGATAAGCATCCTCAAGAGACAGGTGCAATGTTCCAGGGACAGCCATCAGGGTGTATCTAGGCTCAAGTTTCTGCAGATATGTGTTTGCAGAGTCAAGCAATCCGCCCAGAATGTAGCTCTGGGCAATTCTCTTGAACACCCTTCCGTCCTTGTCTCCAATCAGGGAGTTCAGGTTCTTCCACTTTGAGTACTCGGCAGCAGTCTCCTTCTCCTTGTCCTGCAGGGCACCAAGAGCTTTCTTCTTCACGGAATCTGCTTCAAGTTCAACCTTGATTCCGCCAATCTGCTGGTCAATGCCACTTATGGCAGACTGCAGTTTCAGACAGATGCTGCCAAGCTCATCAATGGTTTCCGTGGCAGCGAACTCCGGTTTGATTCCGGCATGTTCCTGTGAATCTTTCATGGCTCTATTCAAGAGGCCTTCATGGGTGCTGAGGTTTGAACGCATCTGCTCCAGACGTGTATTCAGGACGTCCATGTCCGACAGCTTGTAGCCATCCAACTCCATCAACCGGTCGGTAGTCATTCCCTCATGACTTTCAACGAAAGACTGGAGCAGGGCAGTGTTGTACCTAATATCTGTCCTTGCTTTCTGAAGAAGGCTGTCAGCCGTGTTGTACTTTCCTATTACAGCGTTGGCTGCAGTAAGAAGATCGCCATCAAATGCGGCGGCATCGGCTGTGATTTCCTTCCATGATGGATTATTGGCCAGGATATCATCAATGGCTTTCCTGACAGCAGAAACAATCTGTCCAAGTGTCTGCCTCTTACTGCTGAGGTCAGACAGAAGTTTACTGTTCTCTCTGTACAACGCAGATTCCATTGCAAACTCCTCCTTTAAATGAATGGTATCTTCAAGAACACGGACAGTCCAGACAGGATCTGTCATGATTGCCGATGCATTCTGGCATGCTGCATCAATGTCCGCCTGTTTCAGGTCATTGATATTCCTAAGTTGTGCAATCTCATTTCCACACTCCAGAACTGTTCTCCTGGCAGATTCAAGTGCGGTACGACAATCCTCTACAACCTTGTTCTGTGCCGTCTGTGCCGCACGCAGGACAGACAGATTATTTTCGATAGCAGAACCGGTACCTATCTTTTTCTCAAGGTTAGCCAAAGAGGCATCGGCCTGTGCCTTCAGCGCATTCAGAGCCTCTGCCGAAACCTGTGTGGTCCCACATTTCTGACAAGCCACTAGCGCCTTGCTCTCAGCATCAGAAATCTCTTTACTGTTCTTCAGAGCCTCTGCATCCTTATTGTAATTCTCATTCTTGACCTTGATCTCTGCCTCAAGCCTGTTCTTCTTTTCTTCAGCAGCCAGGAATGAAGCCTTGGCTTCAATGAATCTCTTTTCTGCCTCAGAATAGAGCTCGTCAATCTCAGCTTCAAGCGGCAATTTCACAACCTCCTGCCTGCAGACCGGGCAATTGCAGCCAACCTGAAGATTCTGGCGCATCTGTTTGGCAAACTTATCGACGGTGTTCGTAAGCAGTTCCCTGCTTGCTTCTGCTGCTCTTTTTTCAACTGACGCATTCTGATAAGCAGGAATAACAGACTCTGCAAGTTCCCTGTTCATGCCATCCAGTTCTGCCTTAACGCCGCTAAGTCTCTCTGTCTCTTTCTGAACATTCTCCTTTGCCTGAGATATGGCTGATACGGCATCATTAGCCAGACTGATGTCAGCAAGAAGATCTCTGACACGTTCACGATTATCACGTAGTTCCTGCATGCCAAGACCTTTCAGTTCTGTATCCTTGGACTCAATCTGGTTCTCAATCTCTTTCTGCCTGCCAAACTCATTGCGGAACAGTTTCTCACACTTGGCCTGTGTCTCTTCAAGAGAGGTCAACTCTGCGGACTTCTTCTTGATTGCCAAAGAATTCCGCTCAATCACCTTTCTTGCCTCAATGATTGCATTCAGATAACCCAGTACTGCCTGAGAGTTTTCAAAGAGACTGACCTTGTCTTTCTGGGACTCCATGTAACTATTCAGTTCAGCAAGACCCTTTTCCAGTTCAGCAAGTTCATGCTCATTATACTGCTGACCGGCAAGTACAGAGAAGAACTCTGATTCCAGAGCCTTCAGCGCATTTGACTGGACAGACTCATCATGCATTGCAGCAGAGATCTTCTTCTGCCATGTGCGGGCATCGATCGACGCATTCCAGTCGCTGACCAACCGAACACCGTTCTTGTACTCATCGGAGTCCAGAACTGCCCTAGCGTTCCTGCACTGCTCATTCTCTGATGCAAGTGTCTTATTCAGATCAGCCTCTTTCTTGAGCCAGTTACGCTTCTCTTCTGCATTACTGAGCAGAAGCCTCTGTTCTTTAAGGCTCTCATCAAGTTCCTTGATTCTGGCATTCTTCTCTGCTAGTTCAGTTTCTGAAAGACCCGTATCACTGGCATTCCTGCAAGCCTCTTCCCAGTCAGCTTTCTTCTCCTGGGTAATGGCATAGACGGTCTTGCCGATGCTTGCATAATCAGTAAATTTGGTCAGCTTCTCAAGGATGTTTGCCTTTTCATCTTCATTGCTCTTCAGGAAACGGGTGAATTCACCCTGGGCAAGCATGGTAGTGCGGCAGAACTGATCAAAATCAAGTCCTACAGCCTGGGCAATAGCAGCCTCAACATCCTTTGTCTTTGTGCCGACACCCGTAACGGTAACACCCGTACCCTTATTCTTCAGAGACCAGGCAACATTGTCAATGCCGACATTTACCTTCTTTTTCTTACCTCTCTGAACATGCCATTCCGCAATGTAGTCAACGCCGTCAATACCCTCAAAGAGGAGCTCCACAAAAGCCTCGCCGGTATTTCTGCGCATCAGGTTACGCGGATCGTCAAGAGTCAGGTTATCAGAATTGTTCTCAACCTTGACATTGCTGCATCGGTCCAGACGCGGGGTAGTGTTATACAGGGCAAGACAGATGGAATCCAGAATGGTAGTCTTTCCGGAGCCCATGTTACCCGTTATAAGGAACACGTCACTGTCAACCAACGGTGACTGGGTAAAGTCAATGGTCTCATCAACAATCGATGCGATGTTGTAAATGTGTACACTCTTAATCTTCATAACCGATATCAATCATTCGAATTATCCTTCATTCTATCAATTGCCACAGAAAGCATATCCTGCATCTCCTGGTCAAACACCTGTCCACGGAACTCAATCCACATCCTGGCAACCTCATTCAAAGGAAGCTGTCTGAACTCACTAGCGGTGAAGGTACGGGCCTGAGATGCATTGGTTTCCATTTCCTTTCTCTTGGAGTTGATCACGCTCAGACGGCACTGCTTGCCGCGGATGAGTTTCATGGCTTCATCATTTGCACCAGCAGGAAGATACCTTTCAATCTGTACATTCAGACGTATGAATGCCGGAATGTCTTCTGGAAAACTGCTCAGCAGTTCCTTTGCATTGTCCCAATCAGTACTGCCTTCTGACGGAAGGTTCACAAGAGGTCTTGAATTCTTTATAGGTACAGATTCCACAACAACCTGAGCGCCATGAGACGGGCATTCCGCAAGAAGAACTCCATGCTCATTGCCAGGATATACTTCATCAAAGCTGACTGCAATAGGGGTACCTGAGTACCAGACACGCCCTTCGGCATCAAGTGACTGCTGCCTGTGGATGTGTCCCAGAGCGACATAATCATAGCCGGAACCGAACTCTGACAAATCCTGACAATTCAGGCCGCCGATGTTGGTGTCAGAAGAGAAGTCATGGCCACGCCAGTCACTGTCTGCCACCGCCATGTGAGCCATCAGGGCGACAGGCAGATTGCCGGAATTACGCTCCGCAACCATGTCAGACAGACGTACGAACACGTTATCAGGCATGAAACGTTCAGCAGCATAAGGGACAGCCACAACATAGCCGGCATCTGCAACCTTAATAATATAGTCTTCAAGATTGCTGTCTCTGGTAATGTTGCCGATCATGTGTACATTCAAGGCCTTCCATGGCCTATGGAAGATCATGTGCTTGCTGCCACTGTCATGATTGCCGGCGATACAGACAATAGTCATTGACTCGTTTGCACGGTGAATCTCTACAATGGCATCGGCAAACATCTGCTGAGCCTGTGCCGATGGCTGAGTTGTGTCATAAACATCTCCAGAGATCAGAAACACATCAGGCTTCTGCTCTGAAACAATCCTGACCATCTGCCCAAGCATGTTCTGCTGAGCAGCTTCCTGGGAATCATTGAATAGCTGGTGACCCAGATGCCAGTCGCTGGAATGAAGTATTTTCATATTAGTATCAAACTCTCAAAGTTAAGCAATTAGTATGATTTTTTTCATGATTGTTTATATCTTTGTCGGACAAGTCAAGGAATTCTACAAAAACTAAATAGTCAAATGAAAAAAACAATTCTTTCAATCCTTGCATTGGCTGGTTTCATGACTGTCAGCGCAATGGAGCACAAGGTGACAAGCCCTGACGGCAAGCTTGTCGTTACTGTGTCAGACACCGATGGCAAGGCACAGTACAGCGTGAACTACAATGGTAATACATTCCTGCTGAACTCTCCTCTGGGCATGAAGACCAACATTGGTGACTTCAGTGAGGGGCTGACCCTTCAAGAAGAGTTTGAAACTTCTGTAGTTGAGGACGAATACTCACTGTCAAACATCAAGAAGAGCCATGTTGAGTACAAGGCCAACCAGGCAAAGTTTGACTTCTTCAAGGAGAAGACAACATCACGCATGGGTAGGACATCAACATCAAACGATTTGGTTTTCAGCGTGGTATTCAATGTCAGCAACAACGACATTGCATTCAGGTACATCGTTGCCCAGCCTAAGGGTGGCCAGTATCCAACACAGTGCTGCATCATCAATGAAGAGATGACAGGTTTCCGTTTCCCAGAGGGAACAACCACATTCCTGTGCCCGCAGATGCGTCCTCTGACCGGATTTGCCCGCACAGCCCCAAGCTATGAGACAGACTACGCTCTTGATGCCCCAATGGGTGACAATGCCGGTGGTCTTGGTTTTGTATTCCCAGGCCTGTTCCATGTAGCAAACGGCTGGGTCCTTGTTTCTGAGACAGGTGTAAGCAGCGCTTACTGCGCAAGCCGCCTGAACTGCCAGGGCAACCTCTACACTGTAGCATTCCCTTTACCAGAGGAGAACAACGGTAACGGCAACTCAGCTCCGGGCATCGTCCTTCCTGACAGCAACCCATGGAACGGTGTTTCAGAGCCAGGTGCAACTCCTTGGCGTACAATCACCCTTGGCGAGACTCTGCAGCCAATTGCTGAGACCACCATTGCATGGGACGTTGTAAAGCCTCTCTACGAAGCATCACAGAAGTATGAGCCAGGCCGCGCAGTATGGAGCTGGATCATCTACATGAACGACAGCGGTACCTATGAAGAAGAGAAAGACTACATTGACATGGCCGCTACAATGGGTTATGAATATATTCTGATTGATGCCAACTGGCACACCATCATCGGTTATGACAAGATGGAGGAACTGGTCAAGTATGCTACCTCAAAGAACGTAGGCGTGGTTCTGTGGTACAATTCAAACGGTTACTGGAACGATGCGCCTCAGGGTCCACGTGGTGCCCTGGACAACATTATTGCACGTAACAAGGAGATGGCCTGGTTGCAGAAGATTGGCGTCAAGGGCCTGAAGATTGACTTCTGGGGCGGTGACAAGCAGATGACCATGCAGCTCTATGAAGAGATCCTGTACGATGCAAACCGCTACGGCCTGCAGCTGATATTCCACGGCTGTACTCTGCCACGTGGCTGGGAGCGCATGTATCCGAACTTTGCAAGTGCCGAGGCTGTACGCGCCAGTGAGAATCTCTCATTTGGCCAGTATGCCAATGACATTGAGGCAGTAAACGGTGCCCTGCATCCATTCATCCGCAACACTGTTGCCAGCATGGACTTTGGCGGAAGCGCACTGAACAAGTTCTACAACCGCAACAACCGTACCGGCAATCACCGTGTAACCAGTGACGTTTACGCCCTTGCAACATCAATCCTGTTCCAGAGCCCAATCCAGCACATTGCAATCGCTCCAAACAACCTGACCGATGCTCCTGCATGGGCAATAGAGTTCCTGAAGGAGATTCCAACCACATGGGACGACATCAAGTTCATTGACGGCTATCCTGGCAAGTACGCCATCATGGCTCGCCGTCACGGTGACAAGTGGTATATCATGGGTGTGAATGCTGCTGACCAGGCTTATCAGGCAACACTGACTCTTGACATGTTCCCACAGGGCGCAACAGTTCGCATGTACAGCG
>JAKSIY010000102.1 GCA_024398535.1 Bacteroidaceae bacterium | reverse complement strand
GGCTTCCTATCACACCACGGTCCAGACAAAGGTGGATTCCGCACCATAAATTGGGATAAGGAGCTCTAGATATACCGCTTCAGTTCTTCTCCTTCAACGCCAGCATAGAGTTCAATCAGGTGCTTGGCTGGGCTTGACTGTATTTTAGGGATGAGTACCTCTTCAACCTGGAAGAACCCAACCTCGGACTTCATGTGCACCTCAATCTTTATTGGATGCTTGGTGCCGTGAAGAATCCTGACTTTCTCTATTGAGTTAGCTGAATATTTATGAATGTCGCCTTCGGCCGGCTTGCTTGGTATCTCCATAGGGATGCGTGCGCGGCCCTTGGTCATGTCACATCCGTCGGCAATCAGAATCAGTCCTGCTTCAATGGAATGAATAGGGTTGGTGGTCATGTGTCCCAGGATTCCCTCAAGCGCAAGAGACTGTATGACGGTTCTGCGCCTGACATCGCCGGGCAGCGCCTGGGCAAGTATTTCCCTTATTTTCTGGAATGTCAGTATTCCTGAGTACAATTCATGGTTTTTGCGGGCAATGGTCATTCCTGCATCGTGCAGCAGTGATGCTATGCACACAGCCGTTACGCTGTCAGATAATGATCCCGCCGATTCCTGTTCAAGGCTTGTCTGCACACCGGCCTCATGCAGGATTCTGATCATTTTCAGGGCATTGTAGCACACGGTCTTCATGTGTACAGGACCGTGGTCGTTGAATCCCAGACGGGTAATAGCCACAATGTTTGCGTAATTATGTATAGTCTGAATCTCCTGATCGGCCAGCATCAACTTGACAATGTCTGTCGGAAGAGAATCCATGGAATAGTTTGCTGTGATTTCATCAAGAAGCTTCAGAATCTTATTCTCAATGATTTCTTCCTTTATTGATTTTTCGTTATTCATGCTCAGTGTGTTTTATTCGTCATCATCATCGTTACACCATTCGTCGTCGTTGTTCCATTCGTCCTGTTCTTCGTTGTCTTCCTCATCGTCGTCAATTTCTTTGGCCTCCCAATCACTGTTGTCAATGTTGGAGCTGGGAATTTGGAACTCCGATGCCCGTGTAACTCTGAATACTCCAAATATAGAGCTTATTATTTGCTTGAAAGTCATTCTTGGCCAATATTATGAACTGTTACTGATATCTTGTCCCAAAATTCTTTCAATGTTGTTAAGGACTTATTGCAATAGTATGAGTTTTCTGCTACAAAAGGTTCTGGGTAGGAAAATCGCCAAGGTCGGTAACAAGTACCTGGCTTTAGAATACTCACAGAGCACATTCGTGTCACGCACACCGCTTACAAGGGCTGTGCGGAACACTAACCCCACTCACAATACCCACAGAGAGCATCTGTGTCACCCTTCTTGGCGAGTACAGAGCAGGAGCCTAGCGGGCACACAGATTCTTGGCGAGTACAGAGCAGGAGCCTAGCGGGGGCACCGATTTCTGGCGAGTACAGAGCAGGAGCCTAGCGGGTACACAGATTCTTGGCGAGTACAGAGCAGGAGCCTAGCGGGGGCACCGATTCTTGGCGAGTACAGCGCAGATTCCTAGCTAGAGCCGATGCCTGGCGGGCGCAGACCAGATGTGACGGACTCTCCGTGCGTCCGGTCTGTCCATAAATAGCCAGTTCAAATCCTGGACTGTACTATATGCTGAAGTCTGTTTAGGTTCTCTTCTGTGTTGGCGGCCAGGACTCCGGTGGCAGTAATGCCGGTCAGCCGGTTTCCGTGAAGATCAGTGAGCATGCCACCGGCCTCAGACAGGATTACCGATGCCGCTGCGTAGTCCCACGGTGAGAGTATATACTCAAAGTAGAGTTCGCATCGGCCCATGGCAACGTAGCAGAGCTCTGGGGCAGCAGCGCCAAAACGGCGTATGTCATTGATCTGGCTGAACGCCTCAACAATGATCTCTGAGCATATCTGCGCGTATTCCTTATGATATACTGCAAGGGCGGTGCACATGATTGAGTTGCTGAAGCTCCTGTCTGACACATGGATAGGCTTGCCGTTCAGGAAGGCTCCCTTGCCCTTCTCTGCGTGGAAAAGCTCCTGTGTATAAGGTATGTAAACGACACCCATCACCATCTCGTCATGGTGCTTCAGACCCACGCAGATGGCGCACTGGGCAATTCCGCGGCTATAGTTGGCTGTTCCGTCAATGGGGTCAATTATCCATGTGTACTCTTTGTCAAGCCGATGCTCGTCTTCTTCTTCACAGAGAAATCCACAGCCAGGAACAAGTGTCTCAAGCTCACGGCACAGGAACTCCTGAACCGCTACGTCCGATGTGGTCACTATGTTTGCGATATCGCCCTTCTGGGCAATCTCAAAGTCACTGCTTTTCATCAGGGCAGAAGCCCTGCGTACTATTTCAATTACAGAGTTTATCATCTTCTTCAATTTAGTTTCTGACCTGCTATATCACTCAGGGAAGCAAAGGCCGGGGCCGCAGCCGGTGGGTGTCAGGAATGTATCTTATTCTATTGCTATATCACTCAGGGAAGCAAAGGCCGGGCCGCAGCCGGTGGGTGTCAGGAATGTATCTTATTCTATTGCTAAAACACTCAGGGAAGCAAAGACTGGGCCGCAGCCGGTGGGTGTCAGGAACGTATCTTGTCCATTATGGCCAGAGCCGTAAGTGCCTCTCCTTTCTGCGTGTAGCAGTCAAGACGGCTCTTTACCTCATCATAGTACTTCTGAGCAGCATCGGCATTTTGGTTGTTTATGAGCTCGTATGCAAAGAGTACGGCGCATTTCAATGGCAGATACTTGCTGTAAACCGTTATGTACTTGCTCAGTGGCATGTTGTTTGTCTTCCTGTTCCAAAGTCCGTTGACCACGTCAAAACGGTTCTTGGTGACAAGCTCTAGCAGCAGATGGTCACATGAAACCTCCATCTGGTAAAGACCTAGCAGATTGCTTTCATTTGTCAGCATTTCTTCTGTAATTGCGTGTGCCTCCTCAAAGCGGAACTGGTCTATGAGCAGGGAGTAATAAAGGTTACGTCCGGCCAGGTTCATCACAGTAGAGTCCTTGGTGATGGGCTCTGACTCAAACCATTCCTCGGGCATTTCAATGAGTCTCTGGCCGTGGCTCTGGCCTGCAGCAATTGCCATCATGTTACGGAAATATTTGCGCTGTTCCGGATGCCTGCAGAGTATCAGCAGGTTCATTCCGTCATTTGGGATGCCGCCAGCCTTCATAGGTATGGCGTTCGTGATAAGCATGTATGCGCCGGTTATCAGGAACATCAGGCAGAATGACATCGGCACCGCTGATAGGTCTAGGAAGCGGAGCAGGGCACCGCTTATTGCACAGACCAGAAGATTAACAAGCACGCCGCCTGCATTGTACCAGAAATAGGGAACGTCACGGCTTTCGGGTGGAATCATCAGGCACTGTCCGGCCGTTCCCATGTAACTGAACTTCTTGAAATGGAATCCGTCATCTTCTTTCTGTAAGGTAAAACTCAAGACCCTGAATGAAAGGAATCTGTATCCGGTAAGAAGACCGCATGCCATGTGACCTGCCTCATGCAGGATTGCATTGGTGAAGAATGAAACCACCAGGGCAATGAAAGCTATCAGTATGGCCCAGAGCATCTTCATCTTGTCAATCGGTTCATCTGCTGCCGATGCCTTTCCACTCCCGCCAAATAAATGTACCAGGAGCATGCCTATTCCATATCCAATGGCCAGGCTCATAATCATCAGAAGGGCAATTCTTAGTAATTTACTTCTGAAGCAGTGCCTTGATAGCCGGCTCAATCTGTTCCTTGGTTTCATTCTCCGAACAGTTCGTCCAGGTAGGTGTAGAATGCAGGATCTTCACCCACAATGACCTTGACAATCTTTCCAGAAGGGTCAATTACAATCTTTGTAGGGTAACCGGGCACATTGTAGTCACTTGCCAGTCTGCTGCCCTCTGGGTTATAGACGTGAAGCCATGGCAGTTCGTGCTTCTTCACAGCGGCTCGCCATGCCGCATCGGAATCATTGCAGTCAATGCCCAGGATCTCAAATTTGCCTTTGTACTTCTGATAGTACTTCTTCATGTCGGGGAATCCCTTGATGCACCATCCGCACCATGAACCCCAGAAATCAAGGATTACATATTTGCCTCTAAGTGAAGACAGTGAGAGTGGTTTGCCATTAAGGTCGTTCAGTGTGAAATCCTTGGCCATTGCACCGCTCATGGCATCAATCTTTCTCTGTTCTGCCATCTCTTCCTCTTCCTGCTGGGCGCGCATCTTCTCTGTGTGGTCAATGCGGCTCTTCAGGAACTTACCTACGCGACCCTGCTTCATGCTCTCGCTTATTCCGTTGTAGATGTTGTCAACTGAATACTCACTTGAAAGGAACAGGACAGCGCCTTCAACGTCCTTGTTGCTGTTGAAGTAGCTGACAAGCTTGCCGAAGTACTCTTCACTGCGTCTGTTCAGAGTGTCCTGGTACGCCATTTTCTCCTCCTGGGTCCTGGCACCGTAGATATACTGGTAGCAGTTGTCCATGGCACTGCGGGCAGGAGCTATTGCCTGGTCGGCTGCACGGCACTCCTGGTAGATTCCTGAGCCGCCATACTTGAATTCATACCCTAGGAAGTCCAGGTCAAGTTTCTCACCAGGAACCAGATATACAGTGATATGGAAACTGTCATCTTTCCTGATCCGTGCAGGTACAATCTCAGTGATTTCCTTCTGGTAAGTGAACTTTCCGTCAGTTACGGCCAGTTTTTCTTCCGGCAGGAATGTGTCAAATTCACCTTCAACTCCAACAGAAATGAAGACTTCGTTGACTGAAGACTCTACAGTACCCTCCATTGTAAATGGCTGGCTGCTGCACCCGGTAAAGAGTGCAACAGCCAGTATTGCTATGACTTTTGTCAGTGTATTTGTCATATCAGATGTTTATGTCGATGCTCTTCAGGTCCTTGTCAAGTGAAGAACCTCCGTAAAGAATTTGATACTTGCCGGCTTTCAGTTTCAGATCATCGGCCTTCTCGTCGTATGAGTAGAAGGTTTCATCATTCAGCTCAACCTTTACATTGACTGTCTGTCCGGCAGGAATGTTTACACGGCTGAAACCGCAGAGAGACTTGATAGGAGCCTCTGGGTTGTCAAGAGACTTTACATATACCTGAATAACCTCATCACCGTCCATTGAACCGGTATTTGTTACAGGAACAGTCAGAACCTTTGATGTAGCCTTGCCTGAGAGCTTGGCGTCACCGTAGCTGAAGGTTGTGTAGCTGAGGCCGTATCCGAATGCGTACAGTGGCTTACCCTTGAAGTAACGGTATGTCCTGTTGTTCATTGTGTAGTCCTGGAAGTCAGGCAACTGCTCGGTTGAAGCGTAGAATGTTACAGGAAGGCGTCCTGCAGGGTTGTAGTCACCGAACAGAACGTCAGCAACTGCGTTACCGCAAGCCTGACCGCCGTACCATGCCTGTACAAGGGCATCGTACTTGCTCTCAACGTTGCCAAAGCCAATTGCACTACCTGATACGTTGACCAGAATGATTGGCTTGCCGGTAGCATCGATAGCCTCAAGGAGCTCCTGCTGAATCTCTGGAAGCTCTATTGTTGAACGGTCATGACCCTCACCTTCAATGTCTGATGAGATACCGCATACCATGACAATCACGTCAGCCTTTGATACCTTCTCAACAACTGGACCAAAGTTTACTGGACCACGGCTGTAGATGTCAAATGAGAACGATGCTGACCTTGCCTCTGGCTGTGACAGCTCAATAGAGATTTCATATGTCTTGCCTTCCTCTACAGCGAATACTGTAGGAGCTGCATTTCTGCCAAAGCCGCCAAAACCGCCAAAGCCACCGAAACCGCCACGACCTGCACCGCTTGTACTCTCAGAAATGGTCTGGCCGTTAATCTTGAAAATGTACTTGCCGCTGCCGCGTACCGAGTAGTTCATGTCACCGGTGAAGTCTGCTGTGAAGCTGCCGGAATAGCGGGCAGAGAAACCTGTCAGGTTCAGGCCCGGCTCCCATGCGCAATCCTCATGTGCAAGGGCTGGTGATGTGGTGTTGAGGCTTACGGTCTCATTGTAGTCTGCCTTGGCAACAACGGCACCTGAATAGTCAAGTGTGTTGAAGTACTCTGCATGCAGACCCTTGCCGCCGTTGATTTCAGGAACGTAGTGGGTGGTAAGGTATGGCTCATTCAGGTCACATCCCTTCTCATAGATGATGTTTGCCTTAGGAGCTGCATCGCGGATGGCACCAAGGATTGTCTTTGTATTTTCCTTTGAAGGATAACCGTTGTAGTTTCCAAGAATTACACGGGCATTGTCTGCGTTAGGTCCGACAACTGCAATGGTGGTGCCCTCTTTCTTGATTGGCAGCAGGTTGTTCTGGTTCTTCAGAAGAACGATTGCCTCATGTGCAGCCTTGTTGGCAAGGGCTGTGTGGGCAGGGCTGCTCAGGTCATCAAGACCAAGATGTGCCCATGGAGACATCTCTTCCGGGTCAAACATTCCAAGCTCAAAGCGTGCCTTGAGGATGCGGCGCAGGTTTACGTCAACGTCTGCCTCTGAAATCAGACCGTCGTTGATTGCACCTACCAGGGCACGGTAGTTGGTACCGCACTCAACGTCTGTACCTGACAGAACTGCATCGACTGATGCTGTAGCAGCATTCTCATGAGTGCCGTGCTGGTTCTTGTTGAAGAAGTCAGAGATTGCACCACAGTCTGAAACTACGATGCCCTTGAAGCCCCACTTATTGCGCAGTACATCCTCAAGCAGGAAGTTGCTTGCGCAGCATGGGTCACCGTCATAGCGGTGGTATGCACACATGACCTCCTGAACGTTTCCGTCCTGTACAAGGGCCTTGAAGGCTGGCATGTATGTCTCCCAGAGATCACGGCCGGAAACGGCAACGTCAAACTGGTGACGCAGTGGCTCTGGACCAGAGTGTACAGCAAAATGCTTTGCGCACGAGTGCAGCTTGTAATACTTCTTGTCATCACCCTGCATACCCTTTACGGTCTGGGTTCCCATTACTGCATTCAGATAT
>JAKSIY010000101.1 GCA_024398535.1 Bacteroidaceae bacterium | reverse complement strand
GGTTGATTGGGTAAGAAACACGAGTGTTCTCAGTAACTGACTTGTCGTTGAAGTCAATTGTACCGTCCTCAGCAACAGTTACGTTCTCAAGAAGAGCGTTACGCTTGATTGCACCGTAGATGTCTGGCTCGTTCTCCTTTGAAAGACCGATTACCTTTGCATAGCAACCACCCTCAAAGTTGAATACGCCGTTGTCATCCCAACCGTGCTCGTCGTCACCGATCAGACGACGCTTAGGATCTGTTGACAGAGTAGTCTTACCTGTACCTGACAGACCGAAGAAGATTGCAGTCTCCTTACCCTCCATGTTGCAGTTTGCAGAGCAGTGCATTGAAGCGATGCCCTGAAGTGGCAGGTAGTAGTTCATCATTGAGAACATACCCTTCTTCATCTCACCACCGTACCATGTGTTGATGATAACCTGCTCGCGGCTTGTTACGTTGAAAGCAACGCAAGTCTCTGAGTTCAGACCCAGCTCCTTGTAGTTCTCAACCTTAGCCTTTGAAGCGTTGTAGATAACGAAGTTTGGCTCAAAGTTAGCAAGTTCCTCAGCTGTTGGCTGGATGAACATGTTCTTTACGAAGTGAGCCTGCCATGCAACCTCAACGATGAAACGAACAGCCATACGGGTGTCAGCGTTAGCACCGCAGAAAGCGTCAACTACATAAAGGTTCTTGTTGCAGAGCTCCTTTACGGCAATGTTCTTAACTGTGCCCCAAACCTCCTCAGACATTGGGTGGTTATCGTTCTTGTAACCCTCAGTTGTCCACCATACAGTGTCCTTTGAGTTCTGGTCCATAACGATGTACTTGTCCTTAGGTGAACGGCCGGTGTAGATACCAGTCATGACGTTTACAGCGTCAAGCTCTGTGTTCTTACCTACCTCGAAACCCTCAAGGCCTGCCTTTGTCTCCTCTGCGAAGAGCTCTTCGTAAGAAGGATTGTGGGCAATCACTGTAGAACCAGTGATGCCGTACTTTGTCAAATCTAAAATTGCCATGTTACTTTATTGTTAGTTTGAATTTCACTTATTCCTAATCTCTCTGAAAAGAAGGGCTTAGTCCGTGTCCGGTTTTTGCCCTTGTTTACCAATTACAAAGATAGTCATTTTGGATGATAATCATTTCTGGTGTTTAAAAGATTATAGTCCTTTAACAAAAAGGGCAGCCTGAGCTGCCCATTCTGTAAATCCCACTTGTCAATTTCTGCGCTTTATTCTGCATTTCTTGGCACAAGCATGAATGACAGGCTTCCGCTGCAGCAGAGCTTGTCACCCACGAATGCTTTCGCATCGATGAAGATTGCAGGTCCGCGACGTCCCGTGAGTACGGAGCGTACGGTTACTGTGTCGCCAGGACGAACCTGGTTCTTGAACTTCACCTTGTCAATGCCTGCGTAGAAAGGAAGTGACTTCTTCAGGTCTTCGCCAATGAGCAGTGAGCTGCACTGGGCCATGATTTCACAGAGTATCACTCCCGGTACCACAGGGTAGCCGGGAAAATGTCCCTGTGTGAAGAATTCGTCCTGACGGATGCTGTAGGTGGATACCTCTACGTCACCCTCCATGTGCGTTTCGTCAACGAGCAGCATGGGAGCCCTGTGAGGCAGAAGCTCCATTATCTCTTCCCTGTTCATGCCTTGTATTTCCTGAGGGCTACACAAGCATTGTGGCCGCCGAATCCAAGTGAATTTGAGATTGCAATGTCAAGGTCACGCTTCCTTGCCTTGAGTGGGGTGTAGTCAAGGTCACACTCTGGATCCTGATCTACAAGGCCGATTGTAGGAGGAACCATGTCGTCCTGCAGTGCCATGACAGATGCAATGAGCTCAACGGCGCCGGTAGCACCCAGCATGTGGCCGGTCATTGACTTTGTAGAGCTGATTGATGCACGGCGTGCCTCTTCCTCGCCCATGGCCAGCTTGATGGCCTTGGTCTCAGATGTATCATTAAGATGTGTGCTGGTTCCGTGAGCATTGATGTAGAGGTTCTCGCCAGCCTTGTATTCAGCCTGGTCAAGAGCCATCTTTATGGCGCGTGATGCTGGGATGCCGTCTGGGCTTGGTGCGGTGTAGTGGTAGGCATCGCATGTGTTGCCGTAACCTACAACCTCAGCGTAAATCTTTGCTCCGCGTGCCTTTGCGTGCTCAAGTTCCTCAAGAATCATGATGCCTGCACCCTCTGCCATTACAAATCCCTTTCTGTTGACGTCAAAAGGAATGCATGCGCGCTTAGGGTCAGATTCAAGAGTCAGCGCCTTGCTGTTTGCAAATGCGCCGATTGCCAGAGGGTTCACTACGGCTTCAGCACCACCGGTGATGGCTGCCTGTGTGTAACCGTGCTTGATGGCCCTGTAGGCCTCGCCGATAGCGTTGGTACCGGTTGCACAGGCTGCTACGGTTGTCAGGGCAGGACCCTGGGCCTTGAAACGTATTGCAATGTTTCCACCAGCGATGTTCGGAATCATCATAGGAATGAAAAGAGGAGAAATACGGCCGGCACCTTCATTCTCAAGTACCCTGCACTGTTCCATGAATGTCTTCATGCCGCCGATGCCGGTTCCAACATAGACACCAAGGTTTTCTGGCTCAATGTTCTCACCGCTTACCAGACCGCTGTCATTCATGGCCTGGATGGCTGCGGCCATGCCGTAGTGGCAGTAGAGGTCGCTGCGGCGGGCATCGCCTGCTGACAGGCCATGCTCGGTAGCCTTGAAGTTCTTTACCTGACCGGCTACACTGACGGTCAGATTGTAGTCATCAAAACCCTGCAGGCGGTCAATACCGCATACGCCTGCGAACATATTGTCATGAAACTCGTTGATTGAATTGCCGATAGGTGATATGACACCCATTCCAGTAATTACTACTCTTTTTTCCATTATCTTCAGTTATTGTTCTTATTTTTCTCCAAAGCAAAGGTCGCCTGCATCGCCCAGACCAGGGATTATGTATGCATGGCTGTTGATCTCTGGGTCAATGGCAGCGCACCATACTGTGGTGTTTTCCTGTGGGAAGTGCTCGCAGACATAATCTACACCATGCTGTGATGCAATTGCAGATACGACGTGAATGGCCTTTGGAGTACCCTTTGACAGCAGGGCACGGTAAGCAAGGTACATGCTGCTTCCGGTTGCCAGCATAGGATCAACCAGAATCAGAGTCTTGCCGTCAAGACAAGGTGATGCAAGATATTCTATGTGAACGTCAAAATTTACCTCGTCAAGATACTTGCGGTAGGCAGAAACGAATGCGTTCTCGCAGTGGTCAAAATAGTTGTGGAAACCTGTGTGAAGCGGCAGGCCTGCACGGAATACTGTTCCAAGGACAATGTCCTCCTGTGGTACGTTGACTGTGGCAACACCAAGTGGGGTAGTTACGTCAATGGTGTTGTATTTGAGTCTTTTGCTGACCTCATACGCCATGATTTCTCCGATACGCTCCAGATTACGGCGGAAACGCATCTGGTCCTTCTGGATGTTTACGTCACGCAACTCTGACACGAATTTGTTCAGGATTGAGTTTGATTTGTTGAAATCAATTACTTCCATGTCTTTTTCTTCTTGAAAATTCCAGTGCCGGCCGTTGGATACTCCCAAAAACCGGCACAAAGGTATTACTATTTAATGTGAGCTGTAACCCTCTTTTTGCCTTGAGACTGGCTATTTTGCTCAGATTTTGCGTTTTTGTGCAATGGGGTACAGAGGGCTGTTACTTGCTTATTATTTGAAAATCAGCTGGATGAACTCGTTCAGGCTACGGCGCCATGTGAGCCACTCATGAGCTGTGCCCTGTGATACGTAGCGGGTGAATTCAATGCCGGCCTTTGTGAATACCGGGTCAAGCATCATGCCGCCAAGGCCCTCTTCTGTTCCGTTTGAGAGGAACAGGACATCCATGTCCTTATTGAATTTGTCAGCATCCTTCAGTGAGCCCTTGTACATGGTGTTGATGTCAGTACCGCCAAAGATGGCACCGCTGAATGCGCCTACGTTTGCAAACAGGTCAGTGTGTGTCAGACCAATGTCAAAGGACTGCTTGCCACCCCATGAGAGACCTGCAATGCCACGATGCTTGCGGTCTGTATAGACACGGAATGTCTTCTCTACGTATGGTATGAGTTCTTCAACCACTACCTGCTCGAACGATGCTCCGAACTGGTCCATGCTCTCACCGCGCTTGGCACCGAAGCTGTAGTCGCAGTCACCGTTGTCCATTACGACAACCATTGGGACTGCCTTGCCAGCAGCAATTGCGTTGTCCATGATGTTTGCCATCTTGCCCTGGGTATGCCATCCGGTCTCATTCTCTGCCATACCATGCTGAAGGATGAAATAAGGGTACTTCTTCTTGCCCTTCTCATATCCCGCAGGGGTGTAAACGTAGCAGCGGCGCATCTTCTGCTGGCTCTCTGACCAGTACTGACACTCGCGTACTTGGCCGTGTTCAACTGCCGGGTTGAATGTGTAGTATGCGGCCTCTTCCTTTGATTCCGGAACCTCAAGCATGCTGAAGCTGCTGCCGCTTCCGTAAACGGTGTAAACGTTAGGGTCGTTGACACGTACTCCGTCAACTACCAGCCTGTAGTAGTGTGGTCCCACTACCAGCGGGTCTGTGGTTACCTTCCAGACACCGTCTGCACCCTTGGTCATAGGATAGACCTTGTCACAGATATCGGCTGCAACTTCTGTTGCGGTTGGAGCGTTCATTATGAATGTGGCGCGATGCTGGGCATCGACACATGGATAGACTGCACCCGGGATACAATTCTCAGCGCTGATGCCCTCTGCCGGGTTCTGTGCAAAAGCGGTTGTGCCTGCAGCAAGCAGGGCAAGTGTTATGATCTTCCTCATATTGTAAAAGTTTTTTTGAAAGCAAATATACGGTGATTTCCGTTACAATCGCTCACAGTCAAGAAGAATCCTGCCTACTTCCTGTGCGGAAGTAAGAAAAACGTAGTGATTGCCGCCGTCACGAACCTTGTAGCGCTGCCTGATTTCTGCTACTGTCATTGGGAAATTCCTGACTGCAATGTTTGCCTGCGGTGTATGACTGAAGAACTGTTTAAGGGAGTGGCGGTCTGCCGGTATTGCAGCGTTTATCCTGAAAGTGCGCCCTGGAAAATCCGCAGATGGCGTTTCTGACCAGAACAGATGGGTGTTGACGTCAAGCTGCTGTACGCCGTATCTGTGCTGCAAGGTGCGGAACAGACCGCTCTTCATGTGGCAGGCGTAAGGCTCATGCAGATATGTGCCAGGTGCTATTGCGCCAGCTGCTGTCTTGATGGGAAGTGACAGCTCCTTGGACAAGGTTGCCTTGATGATTGCTCCCGGACCGTTTTTGCTGTCTATGTTAACGGAGCCTATTTCCGAATCCCCGGCGTGGTTGTTGCTCATTGTGACCAACAATTCCTTGCATTCCCCATCAAGTGAAATGACTGTCACGCTGATAACGCTCTTGAGCTCTGAAAGCAGGCGCGTCAGGTCAAGCATTGGTGAGAGCTTTACCATGACATAGCGCGACATTTCAAGAAGGTCATCCTGTAGGGCACTTACGTCTGGTTGGCAGTCAGATATTGATACCACCTTTCCGCCACAGTTGTCACGCCGTGCCGGATCCAAGTAGATAAGGTCAAAGGGTTCTTGGCGATGCCTGTCCATGAACTCCTCTGCAGTTCCCTCAGAGATTCTTATATCCGGTTGTCCAAGTAGAGGGAAATTGTTGCCGGCAATCTGACACAGTTCTGGATTCATTTCATTGTATCGGCAAATGACATCTGAATTCAGGCTTCTGATGGCCTCTGATAGGAAGAAACAATCTACTCCAAAGCCTCCTGTCAGGTCTGCATAGTGCAGTGGGCATGAGCGGCCTTTCAGAAGTTCTTTCACGAGGTCAGCTTTGAACATGCTTACAGACTGGCTGGTACACTGCTCCATGGAGAGGTGCTTGGGGTAGATGATTCCGTCACATGCGGCCCAACGTGGCAGTTTCTGGGCAGCAATCTGGTATCCTGCAATCTGAATCAGGGCATACTGAAGATCAACCCCCTGGGGGATATGTGACAGTGCCAGGCGTTTTACGTCCTGGCACCGATTCTCGCTTATGAATTGCAGAGTATCCATTTAAGTATTCAGAATCCTAATTACAGCGCTACCGATACAAGCTCAATGGAGTCATCGTCTTTCTGGTTTAGGATGTATGCCGTCTTGTCATTGTCAATGTCAAAAGCTTCAATACGTGCAGAAGTCTGATAGATTTTTTCTGTATCTCCCTTCCAGTCAAAGACTGCTATCTTGCCACGCGTACTGGTGACCATATTGTCGTAGATTGCATAGATGTGTTTGTCTGTGCAGGACAGTGCATAGATGCCGAGCGGATCCTCAGAGTTTGGTAATACTGTTGGAAAACGCGATTCTCTGTCACGTGTTATGTAATTTGGCTTGAAGAATCCTTTGATAACAGATGGCGTAATATTTGTTCCGTTGTTTTCCCAAATCTCCAGAACACACCCACGGCCAGTAGCATGAGCAAACATGCTTCCGTCTGGCTTTACAGACATGGCTCCCGTGAAAAGGTAATATGCCTCTTCTATTTTTTTATAATCCTCAGTCTCTACACCAAGGTCAGGATAGAAATTGCTTGCAGCTATTGAATCTTTTTCAGAACAGATAAGAAAACGGTCTGAATACGTATACCCTCCTAGGAATGTGTCGTCTTTTAAATAAAAGAATTTTGAACTGACCACATTACTCATGGCGCTGGGCAGAACTATCTCCTTCACGTAGTCCACATTGCCTGCCAGAACCTTATCAATGGAGTAGGATACAGTCTTCTTCAGCATGGAATCAAAAACATATACCGTTTTGTTGTTTTTGTCTATGCTGAATTTTGGTCCTTGCATACTAATCTCTCCGAATGCTCGTCCTATGTTGCCAAAACTGGTCAGGTATTTGCCGGTATTCTTGGAGAAGACATGGAAATTCTTGTCAGAGATGTCTGTAATACCAGAATAGACAATCAGAGAATCAACAACCTTCAAGCACCCGTAGTTGAAAAGGAAAGTGTTATTCAGAACCTTCATGTCAGCATTGATCTCTTTCTCAAAGATCGGTTCGCTGTACTTCATTTTTCCGTTGCTTTCCTTGTTGGTACAACTGCTACAAAAGCCGATGGCTATTGCCATCAGAAAGATTATTTTTTTCATTTTATTTTGTTGTATTAATTTGACATTTTGTTGTTTCTGGTATGTTTTCTATGGACAGA
>JAKSIY010000100.1 GCA_024398535.1 Bacteroidaceae bacterium | reverse complement strand
CGCTGGCAGTGTCATGCGCGTGGGATACGGCCGGCGTGAAGCTCTCTGCCCAGATTGCAGCACGTGAGGCATCGGCCGACGGCATTGCATGGACCTATAGTCCAATGGTGGACATCTGCCGCGATGCCCGCTGGGGACGTATCGCTGAGGGTAACGGTGAGGATCCATGGCTGAGCGGACTGCTGGGTGCAGCATACGTCAGGGGCTGGCAGGGCGATGACCTGTCAAGTCCTACGACCCTGATGGCCTGTCTGAAGCACTACGCTCTCTATGGCGCTGCTGAGGCCGGCCGTGATTACAATACCACTGACATGAGTGAGAACCGCATGTTCAACGAGTACCTGCTGCCGTACAAAATGGCTGTTGAGGCCGGTGTCGGTTCGGTCATGACGTCGTTCAACGATATCAACGGCACCCCTGCCACTGCTAACAAATGGATCATGGATGATGTGCTGCGCAAGACGTGGAAGTTTGACGGTTTCCTTGTAACCGACTACGGCGCAATCCGTGAGATGAAGGCACATGGCCTGGGCGCAGATGACGTGGTAACAGAGCGCGCCATCAATGCTACCGTTGACATGGACATGTGCTCAGAGCTCTTCATATCACAGCTCAAGCCGCTGCTTGAACAGGGGCGCATCACAGAGAAGCAGATTGACGATGCCTGCCGCCGCGTGCTCCAGGCCAAGTATCGTCTGGGCCTGTTTGACGACCCATATCGCTATATCGATGCAGAGCGTGGCAAGACAGAACTTTTCAAGGCTGAGAACCGTGCAGCAGCTCGTGAAATCACAGCAAAGACATTCGTGCTGCTGAAGAATGACAACAATCTGCTGCCACTGGCACCTAAGGGAAAGATTGCGCTGATAGGTCCTATGGCCGACAACAAGAGCCAGCTGCGTGGTTGCTGGAGCGTTTCATCTGACCATACACAGTACACCACCATCTTTGAGACTATGAAGCAGCGCCTGGCCGGCAAGGCTGAGGTGCGTTATGCCGAGGGCTGCCACTACTCATACGACCCTACCCTTGAGGAACGTTTCCTCAAGAACGACAAGCCGTCGGAGCGCAGCCACAAGGAGCTTCTTGACGAGGCCCTTGCCACCGCAAGATGGGCAGACGTTGTTGTTGCTATCCTTGGCGAGGCAAAGGAGATGACCGGCGAGGCTGCATCGATGTGCGACATTGAGATGCAGGCATCGCAGCATGACCTGCTTGAGGCACTGGTCAAGACCGGCAAGCCAGTGGTTCTGCTTCTGGCAAACGGCCGTCCTATGGTGCTGAACTGGGAGAACAGGAACGTGCCTGCCATCCTTGACATCTGGTTCCCAGGCAGTGAGGCGGGCGATGCCATCTGCGACGTCCTGTTCGGCGACGTTGCTCCACAGGGTCACCTGACAACCACCTTCCCACAGAGCGTGGCTCAGCTGCCGCTCTACTACAATCACAAGAATACCGGCCGTCCAATCGGTGAGAATGACTACGGCAAATTCACATCGGGATATCTTGACGTAACCAATGCCCCACTCTTCCCGTTCGGCTGGGGTCTGACCTACACCACATTCGATGTGAGCCGTATCAGTTTGAGCAGTGACAAATTGGCATCGGACGGAAGCATCACTGCTACCGTGACCCTGACCAACACTGGCCAGCGTGAGGCTACCACAATTGTACAGCTCTATACCCGTGACCTTGCCGGCTCAATAACCCGCCCGGTGCAGGAGCTTAAGGGCTTCCAGCACGTGACCCTCAAGGCCGGTCAGAGCCAGGACGTCACCTTTACTGTGACCCCAGAGATGCTGAAGTTCTACAACGCCCAGTTGGAATATGTCAACGAGCCTGGTGACTTTGACCTGATGATTGGCCTCAACTGCCGTGAAGTCAAGCATCACACCTTCACTCTGGAATAACGGACTCTCAGGGACCTGTCCCTCGCTAGGCGGTCCGTGGGGTGCCAACGTCTGTATGTCACTCTACGGTTCGCCAAAATGGGACCTGTCCCTCGCCAGGCGATGACCTGTCCCCAAATCTTTCACTGCTTCCGGTTCGTTCGCCAAGGTGCGTGACAGTAGTGCTTGTTCTGGGCCGCGTGTCTAATGGTATTGTTTCGCACAGGTCCCACAAAGCGTGTGCGTAACAAAGAATACTCTCAGCACGCGCCTAACCCACTGTCTTGTTCCGCAACTTGGCAAAGATTCCGCATCGGCACGCCAAAGAGCCTTCCGAACCGCCAAGGTGTCTTCCAACAACGCAAAAAGGAGCTACAGGAGCATAATTGTATTATCTTTGCAACAGAACGGAACAATATGCGAACTAAAGGATCATTCAACTCGTTTCTGTCTGCATTGACTCAGACTGCCAGAAAGCTTCTGAGAAAGGGTTCTGCAGATGAAGATCTTCTCCTGACAGAAGACTATGATGATCTTGACGAATTTGAACGTATTGAGGTCATAAAGAGGCCTAAGGCATCATCTGCGGCAGAACCTGTCGAACCTTACAGAACAGTTCCAGCCTCGCACGTCCCGGTAAATCCTACTGCCCCGTCAGCTCCAGCTACCCAGTCAGACCCGAAAAAGCAACCAGAACCTGGAAATGTTCCGGAACTGGAAAAGCAACCAGAACCAGGAAGTGTTCCGGAACTGGAAAAGCAACCGGAACCAGGAAGTGTTCCGGAACTGGAAAAGCAACCGGAACCAGGGCAATCAGGCAACACCGACACCCGGATTGATGAGGAGACAGCCCGATGGCAGAAAGGAATGGAACAATGCAATCGGACTGTTGATTTCTTTCTTCAAATGATAGATACTCCCCACTCTTCAATGGCTTCCAGGTTGCAGTCCCATTACATGATTGCATGCAGGAAATACCTGAAAATGAGCGAAAGGCAGATTGACTTCTACTCATTTGCAGAACAATATTTCAAAGAACAGATTCGTGAGACAAGTGATATCTCTGACAGGAAGGAGATTGAGGTTTCTTTGAGATTTCTTCCACTAATATCCTCAGAATCGGATATTCAGACATTACTTAACTGGATAAGGAAAGAATTATGACATACAAGCATAAAGTTCAATACTACGAGACTGACAAGCAGGGAGTTACCCACCATTCAAACTACATCCGCATCATGGAAGAGACACGCATCGATGCTATGGAAAAGATGGGATTCGGCTATGAAAGAATGGAGGCCGAGGGAGTGTTCTCGCCTGTTATCGGTGTAACTTGTGATTACAAGAGTCCTACCACGTTCCCGGATATCATAGAGGTAGAGATTTCCGTTGCGGAACTTGGCAGACTGAAGACTAGGTTTGCCTACAGGATGACCTGTAACGGAAAGGTTGTTTGCCTTGGCACATCACTGCACTGTTTCCTGAACGCAAATGGCAGGCCAGTTGCCATTGAGGACCGCTTTCCGGAATTCTATGAGGCACTGAAAAAACTCAGAGGACAACAATAAGCTGTCCTCTGAATATCTGGTTCCATACAGGAACTGAAAATTACATGGCAGGCTTGATGTTCAGGTTGACGCCAAGTGACTGCTCTGCATCGATAATTGTCCAGCTGCCGCCTGGATAGAAGTGCTCAACGCGCTTTGGATAGCCACGCTCAACAAGTTCGTTTACTACGGCATCCCTGCGGTCACCTACGGCAAAGCCAATATGGTGTACGCCGTAACCATGCTCACGGATGAACTCATTATATGTGCTTGGATTGTCATCCATGACCTGGTGCAGCTCAATGATGAATCCCTGTGGCGCCATGATTGATGCCAGCTTCAGACCGTACTTGTAGTTCTCACCATAGTATTTGATGTTAGGATCTGTTGTCTCAACAGTCTGGTGCACCTTGACCTCTGGAACAGGAACATTCAGCAGTTCTGCCCACTCACGTGCGGCAACGTCAATATCCTCTACAATGATTGCAATCTGAATGAATCCGTTCAGGTCAATGGGATTCTCCATGACGCATACTCCACAATGTTTACCACAGCCTCTTCAACGCAGAGCCTGATTCTGAAAAGCGCGCTTTCATCTTGAGGCATGTCTGGTGAAGCCATCAGCTTCTCTATGATTTCTGCGCACCTCTCCTTGATTGGTTCAAATCTGATTATCATAAGATTATTACCTTACTTTCTTTGCGGTGACTTTAAGTTGACCGGAACCATTTCTGGTTGATTTGTCAGGCCAGATCTCCTGGCAGGTGTAATTTGCAGTGAATATCAGGGTATTGCCTACCAGGGTAGCTTCAGAAAAGGAATAGTTGTAATTGCGGACAATTCCGGATGCCGCATCGGTTGCTGTAGTCTGACAGTTGTTGAACTGGATTGTATTGTCATCCACAAGTCCTGAGGTAACGGCAAATCCGGTCATGCTGACCATCTCACCTCCTATTTTCTCAATTGTGATTGAACTCTCAGTCTCTGTGTCTGAAAAGCGTCCGTTCATGTCAACGAAATGGTCTTTTTCAACTGTTGCATAAGTTCCTACGAACTTGTCTGCAAGATCAGTCAGATCCTCTTCACATGAGGTAAATACGGACAAAGTCACTAAACAGAAGATGGCAGATGCCAGGCTTTTGATTCTATTGTTCATGTTTTGAATGTTTTTATGTAGCAAAGGTATTAATTTTGGTTCAATTTGCAATTATCATGTTTTAACAATTAAAATTGAGCACAATGATATCATATCTTGAATTTTTGTGTACTTTTGCCACGTCAAAACAAGAAACAACAAGCACAATGATGTTAAAACGCGTTAAATATAGCCAGCAGCCTCAGCAGAAGCAGCAGGACCAGCACTTTCAGCAGGTTTCTGCATTTTTTTGTTGTAAGTAAGTTCGGCACTATATAAACCATAATGTAATACTAGAGAAACACGGATGTAGCCGGACCCCCCTATCAAGGATCCGGCTACTTCTTTTAATACCAAACCAAAACACAATGAGAACATTAATTGAGAGCAGGAATTCCGTGAACCAATGGCTTGAAAGGTATGGAGTCAGGTTCGGAGTGTACAAGAATGGTGTCTTCAACGAGCAGTTGTTCCCTTTTGATTCAATCCCAAGAATCATCACGCACAAGGACTGGGGAATGATTGAGACCGGACTGATACAACGTGTAAAGGCGCTGAACGCTTTCCTGTGGGACATCTATCACGAAAAGAAGATTATCAAGGACGGAGTAATTCCCCAGGAGTTTGTTTACTCGTCAAAGGGATACATGCCGCAGTGTGAGGGCATCGATCCTATTGGACGTGTCTATTCACACATCAGCGGCATTGACCTTGTAGAGGGCAAGGACGGCACCTGGTACATCCTTGAGGACAATCTGAGGATTCCGTCGGGAGCATCGTACCCGATGATTGCACGTGAGATTACAAGAAAGGTCTCTCCTACTACATTCGTTGACAGCAAGATTGCGGACAACAGGAACTACGCAAAGATTCTCAGGGAGATGATGGACAGTGTGAATGAGGGACGCGGCATAAATGTAATCCTTACTCCGGGCCGCTATAATTCTGCTTTCTTTGAGCACTCATATCTGGCAGAGAAGACCGGTGCCGTACTGGCATTTCCCGGTGACATGACAGTAGAGGATGACATGGTCTTCTACAAGGGACTCTTCAAGGAGAAAGTACGTGTGGGTGCCATCTACAGACGTGTCAGCGACGAGTATCTTGACCCGATGGAATTTGAATCCACATCGTTGCTGGGAGTGCCAAACCTGTTCCAGGCATACAAAAAAGGAAACGTAGCCGTAATCAATGGATTCGGAAACGGAGTGGCCGACGACAAGGGCATCTATTACTTTGTGCCAAAGATGATACGCTATTATCTTGATGAAGAACCTATCCTACACAATGCTCCAACATACCTGCCATATTACAGAGAGGATTATGAGTATATTCTGGACAATATCTCATCGCTGGTAATAAAGGATGTAAGTGAGGCCGGTGGATACGGTGTGGTATTCGGAAGAGACCTTACTCCAGAAAAACTGGCTGAGCTGAAGGATCTCATTGTAAGGGAACCCCGCAGATGGATTGCCCAGGAGGTTATTGACTTCAAGGATCTTGAGATAATTGAGGACGAGCATCGCGTTGAACGCAAGGCAGACCTCAGGGCATTCGTAGTGACCGGTGCCAACAGTGTAAAGGTCTGGAAGAGCGGCCTTACCAGATTCTCACGCAACCCTGACAGTTTTGTGGTCAACTCAAGCCAGGGAGGCGGTTTCAAGGACACATGGATACTTAACAGATAAACAACAGACAATATGAAAAACACTATACTGTCCCCAGCCAAGGCAAACAGCCTGTTCTGGCTGGGAAGATACACTGAGAGAGTTTACCTTCAATTACATCTTCTGCGCCGATGCCTGGACCAGATGATTGACGACAATTCAAAGGAGTATGATTTGTATCTGTATAATATTGGCAATCAGACGCCATATCCCAATATGGCAGAAGAGAGGCGCGGACTGGTCTATGACAATAAGAACCCGGCATCAATAATCTCATGCGTAGAGAGGGCAAATGACAATGCGGTGATTCTGCGCGATGAGATTACTAGCCCTACTCTTGGTTATGTCCAGATGTCTCTTGAATTCCTGCGTGACAATTCAAGGAAGGGCGTTGACTCCAGCGTTGAGGACCTGCAGAAACTCACAGACTGGATGCTGGCCTTCTGGGGATCGGTTGATGAGCGTATCTTTTCCGGTAATGTCCGCTCGCTTCTGATGATTGGAAAACTGATTGAGCATATTGACATGTACATCCGTTTCAAGTATCCTTTTGACAGGATTGAAGAGGCATTCCTGCTTCTTGAGAGCCATTGCAGGCTGAATGAAAAAATATGCAGCATTGATGACCTTCAGGCGCTGAAAATGCAGATTACCCCGGAATTCTACAATCCTGATGACATAGCATATACAAATAAGGTACTCAACATGCTTGGTTCTCTTATCATTGCGGGAAAATGAGAACATACAGCTACTGGTACGAATCTGAAACGCTTTTCTCCGGATCTGTCACTGAGCACAGTTTCCTGCTGAGGCCGATGCCTATGGAATGCCCTGCGCAGACACTCCTGGACTCTTCACTGCAGGTAATGCCCTTGCCTGACAGTCTTGGGTCTGACACTGACATCTGGGGAAACACCGTCAGGTACGGAATAGTTCATGAGCCTCATGCCTCATTCCGCACCGTGAGCAATGGACACGTTCTTGTGACCGGTTCTGAATGGCCGGACCTGAATCCGAACAAGATATTCCTGGCTGAGACAAAACTTACCGCCTATTCTGATGAGATGCAGTCCCTGGCCACTCCAGGGTGCAACCTGAAAGCG
>JAKSIY010000010.1 GCA_024398535.1 Bacteroidaceae bacterium | reverse complement strand
CCTACTGGGTCAGTCTTTGCAAGGTCAGCAAGGTTTGTCTTATAGCCAAAGTCAATACGGATAATCTCACCGTTGTACTCAGCACCACCAATCCATGACTTGTAAAGAGCGATATCATCAATGTAGTAGTTGGTTGAACCACCACGGAATGACATTCTCAAGAAAGAAGTCTTAGGCTGAACGATGAAGTTACGAACGATGTCGTTACCTTCCTCATCCTGACCGATAACTCTCTTCCAAGAGTTTTCCCACCAGTAACCACCCTTATACATGTAGTAGTTAGCTACAGAGTCATTCTGGAAGTAAGTCATGAAAGTTACGCGCTCCCACTGGTCAGACATCTCGTTACCCTCTGAATCAGTGTCGTAAACGAATTCTGATCCGTTACCGTTCATAGAGTAAGCCTTCTCTGAATTGTAGAAACCACGCATTACCTCAACCTGCATACGACGGTCATCACCGAGAGCCTTCTGATACCATACAACACGGTATGAAGTGTAATCCTCAGTCGGGATACCACGTACGAAAAGGTCAGACTGATAAGCCTCGCAGTCGCCACGACCGTCCTGTGAAGTGTAGTGGAGATAGTAGTCACCACCCTGACCACCGAGTCTTGCAAATTCCTTTGCATGAGCACCGGTCTCATCATACTCAAGATTCCAGGTATCACCAGCCATTGGTGAAAGACCATGGAACAGATAAATTACGGTGTCAATTGGATCCATCAGCTGCCATTCTGGGGCACTGTAGTTGATGGTTTTGCTACCGTTCGATCCAGTCTGATTGTAGTACTGGAGATAGGTAAGAGAATCAACGGCTGCAGTCGAGTCCTGGAATGCAGCCATCTGGTCCTCAAAACCATAGAAGAAGAGCTGATCCTCAATCTGAGCATTGGCGTGAACGCCTGCCAGCATAAGAGTACCTGCAACTAAGAAGTTAAGTTTCTTCATAGATTTTTTTTGTTTTTGTTAATAATTAGGTTAATTGTGTATTCTCTTTAATATTTCCGTCCTTACTTTTTGCGGAAAGGACATAATTCGGGTGTAAAGAAAACCATTTTTTTAGAGAAAATCACATTTCTGCGGTTTTTTAACATTTTGTTCTCTAAAAATTCTGTTGTTCCCGTAGCTTGATGCGGGAACAACAGATATGGTAATCTTTTATGGAAGTGGCATGAACCAGTTCTTGTTGAAGCTGCTGCCATCACCCTTCAGAAGGATCTCAAGAGCAGCATCTGGGGTAGCCATTCCGTTTCTCTGAGCTACGCGCTCGGCAAGGAATGCATTGTCTGAATAAGCACCATTGGCCTCACCTCTGTGGTATGCAATTCTCATGAGGTCACCAAAACGGTAACCCTCAAATGAGAGCTCAAGAGCCATCTCGTCAGAGATCATCTCCTCTACCTGTTCAATGAGCTTTGCCTTCTTGTCAGCAGGTGCAAGACCAGCATATACTGGGTTTGCATCAGTTGTATCAGGAAGAGCATAGTATTCATTTACATCTGAGTAACCAGCACCGCGTGAGTGAATACCACGTGTATTACCGCTGGTTACAAGCTGACCACCGGAAACGATTGTCTGGTATCTTGAGAAGTAGTTCTGGCTGAATTCCAGAAGACCGCCGTTTGCTGCAGCTGCATCCTTCTCTTCCTGTGAGATGTAGTCATTGATATTTCTCTCGCAGAGACCATACTTCAGTACTGCAAATGCACTCTCTGGGAAACCAGCTCTGTTAAGAGCCTCGGCAAAGCGCAGGTAAACCTGATCTACGCGGTAGATCCAGACTCTGTCTTCAAATACCTTTGAAATCTTCTGGCTGTTCTTGCTCCATCCTGCTACTACATCGTCCTCATCGATTGACTCAAGTGTGATTGAAGCTTTAAGACGCAGGTCACCCTTCTCAAGTGTATTCTGCTGGTTCAGTGGATCAACATAGAGACTGGTATGACGGTATGTGTTAGGGTCAATATCGTCATGGCAGTAAATCTGGTTTGCAGAAAGGTCAGCAAGCTTCTTTGAGTATGTAGCCTGGAAATAGTTCTTGTTCTCTTCTGTTGAGTTGTAGAGATCATACAGCTCTGTAACGGTACCCTCATAAGCTTCTGTCTGCATAGGAATCAGAGTGATCAGCTGGTTTGTTGAAGAGTTGCCGAATACAACGGTGTAATCTGACTGCAGGACATTGAAATCCTTGTTTGTCCACTTGGCTGAAGTTGTGTAGGTATATACATGATTCTTCTTTGAAGAGAGATACTCATGATATACCTGTGCAGCCTTCAGATAATCACCTGACCACAGGTAGAGGTCACCCAGGATCAGACGTACAGGAATGAACATGTTGTCAGATTTGAAATCGCCGATTGAACCATACTGTGGGTATGCAAGGTCAACGAAAGGCTCAAGACCTGGGATAAGTTTCTTGGCAATTTGCTTGATATCAAGCCACTCATAGTCGTTTGCGTTAGCCTTGTCACCGCTCAGGATTGGTTCGGTTACAAATGGAACCTTGCCATAGATCTGAGCAAGCTGCATGTAAGTCCATGCTCTGTATGACTGTACTGCTACCCATTCCCTGAGGAAGATGTTCTTGCCGTTAACCTCCATTGCTGTGTCTGCAGTTGCAAGGAAATAGTTGCAGTTGTTGATTACAGAATAGAAATCAACTGGATTGTTATACTTGTTATCAAGTGAGAAATTGAAGGCTGCAATGTCCTTCAGGTCCTGGATGGCATTGTCTGTTGTGGATACCAGGTCACCGCGCAGCTCTCCTAAAAGAGCTGTACGGTCTGCAATTCCCTGCATTTTCTGAATGATACCCATTACAGAATATACTGTATCAGTTGCCTGACTCAGGAAGTCCTCATCTTCAAAGATTACAATTGAAGATTCTGTCTTCAGCATATCCTCACATGACACTGCAGTAGCGCCAAGGAGAACTGAAGAAAGTGCTGTCAGTATTATTGATTTAGTTTTCATTATTCTGATAATTAGAGGTTAATCTTAACACCAAGTGAAATGTTTGTGCTCTGTGGCAGAAGACCACGGTCAATACCATTTGTCAGGGCGTTGTTGCTGAATGAGAATTCAGGATCATTGCCAAGGTACTTTGTGAGTGTGAGCAGGTTGTTGGCTGCACCCCATACTGTGATACCCTGGATGTACTCATTCCTTACAGGCAGCTTGTAGCTGAGTGTAATGTTCTTGAGCTTCAGGTAAGAACCATCCTCAATCCAACGGTCTGAGAAACGTGAGTTCTGCATTGGGTCACCATAGGTTGCTACTGGGATTACAGTATTCTGACCTTCACAGGTCCAGCGGTTAACCATTGCAACAGACTGGTTCATGAAGCGGTTGCCACCCTCAGTGATCATTCTCTGGTAGTTGAAGATGTCATTGCCAAGAGAGTAGTTCATTGTTGCAGACAGTGTAAATGCCTTGTACTTCAGGTTAGCAAAGATTCTACCGTAGAGGTCTGGTGTAGCATCACCAATCTGAACCATATCCTTCTCATTGATAACCTTGTCTGAACCGCTGTGGTTTACAAACTTGACATCACCAGCCTTGAAGTATGTCTTGGCACCGGTAGCGTCAACAATGTAAAGACCATCAGCAGCTGCCTCAGCCGATGTTGAATATACACCGTCTGTCTCATATCCCCAGAAGATACCTACAGGAGAACCCTTCTGTGTCATAATGTTGGCACCATACATGCTTGTTGTGAATGAACGGTCGTTATCTGGCAGCTTGGTAATCTCATTCTTGTACTTACCAGCGCTTGCACCAACCTCAACCTGAAGATCCTTGGTGTTTACAACCTTGCCGGTTACTGTAACATCAAAGCCTGTGTTCTTCAGGGCACCACCGTTGCTCCATGTCTGCTGAACACCGGTCAGGTATGACAGCTGGCTGATTGAAAGCAGGTTCTTTGTGTTGCTGAAATAACCGTTGGCAGTTACATTAACCTTGTTGTTGAACAGGTTTGCATCAAGACCAAAGCTGTTTCTTGTAGTAGTCTCCCACTGAAGTGATGAGTTACCGATGTTGGCAACTGCAAGACCTGTCATGTTGAGGAGCTTTACAGGAGCAAAGTATGTACGGGCAGCAGTATCGCTGAAACCGTCATTACCGGTCATATCAATACCGGCGTTGAACTTCAGGTAGTTGATGAAGTTTACATTGAACCAAGGCTCAGAAGAAGCAACCCATGATCCAGCTACTGATGGGAAGATACCCCAAGGTGTTCCAAACATCTTGATACCGTTGCTTACGTTGCCACCGAATCTTGATGATGAAGAGAGACCTACGGCAACAGTTGCATAGTACTTTTCACGGTAGCTATAGTTACCCTGTGCCCAGTATGTCAGAGAAATATCCTTGTCATCAGCACCACCTGTTGACTTGTACTGCAGGTTGGTTGACATGTTTGGAGTCTTGTCGTTACCTGAGTTGTAACCAGTCATAGATGTCTGTGAGTAGGTATTGTTCAGGTAGCGGAAACCTCCTGATACATGTACATCATGAGCATTGAATCTACGGTCATAGTTGAAATAGGTGTTGCTCATGAAGTTGTCATGATGAGAAGCCATGGCAGCAACCTTGTTGTCAACGTAACCGATGCCGGCAACCTTGAACTGCGGAGTACCGTTCATTGGCAGGTAGTAGTTCTCGTCAAGGTTGGTCAGGGTGTAGTTGAAGTGCTCGCTTACTGACCAGTAACGGTTGATCTCATACTTAGGAGTAACTGAGATTGCAATCAGACGGCTACCATAGTAGTTCTTGTTTGTACCGTCACCATTCTTGATGATTGCAGTTGGGTTGGCAAGTGAAACCTCCTCACCAAGAACCTCATCAAGATAATCATCGTTCTTTGACAGATACTGTGACAGATTTCCGTTCACGTCATATGCATAAGGTGAAAGGAATGGAGCCTTGATTGTTGACAGGAAACCTGGAGCTGTGATGGTAGCATCATCAACGTCAGCAGAGATACCGTCATCTCTCAGGTCACGTGTGATATCTGAGTAAGCAGCATCAAAGCGTACTGAAACGTGGTCAGAAAGAATGATGTCAGAGTTCAGACGAAGGTTGAATCTCTGGAAGTCATTGCCTCTGAGAGTTGCATCGCCAAGACCGAAACCTACAGAAAGGTTGTAGTTTGCTACCTCATCACCACCCTGTACGTTGATACTGTAGTTCTGGACGAATGACTGTCTGTAAGCCTCCTTGCTCCAGTCTGTATCATTGTGATAGGTGTTGTAATAGTAGTAGTTAGGGTCAAGCTGCATGAACTTGAACTCTGTCATCTGGGTTGAAGTACCACCGAGCATCTCAGATACGTAGGTTCTGTACTGTGAAGCGTTCATCATAGGTGTCTGCTTAGGCATCATCTGATATGAACCGGCCAGTGATACGTCAATCTTGGTAGCCATGCTCTTGTTACGCTTGGTGTTGATGAGAATAACACCATTAGCACCCTTGGCACCGTAAACTGCAAGACCGTTCTTGAGTACTGTTACACTCTCAATATCCTCAACCATGATGTTTGAGAGGATATCGTTGAAGTAACCGTCATGCATTGCCTGCTCCTCATAACCCATGTTCATGATTACACCGTCAAGTACAATCAGAGGCTGGGTGTTGATGTTGAGTGAGTTGATACCTGCAACGTACATGAGTGAACCAATTCCCAGCTGACCTGAACGGGTAACAATCTGCAAGTCACCGCTGAGCTTGTTGGTCATCTGGGTCTCAACGTTGATGTCATTGTTCATGCTCTCAACTGACATGGTCTTTGACTTTGTACCGTATGTCTTGGTCTGATATACCTCAGAGAAGTTGTCAGGATACATCTGCATGTCAATGTTGCCGGTCTTTCCAGAGATTGAACACATTGAAGTGTTGCAACCTTCAAGAGCAAATGTCAGCGAAGTAACCCATTCCGGTACTGAGATAGTATAGCTACCATCTTCATGTGTCATTGCAGCGTACAATGCATTGTTGTATGCCTGTACACGTACACCGACCATTGGAGTTCCAAGGGCTGCATCTGTAACAACACCCTTGATTGTGGTCATTCCCTCTTTTGCTGCCTGTGCATTGGCATTGGCAGAGAATGACAACATAAGGCCAATCATTCCTATAGGAAGAAGGCTCTTTCCTGTTTTATTTAGTCTTATTTTCATATTTCTGCGTATTTAACAGGTTACTGTCTTATTCTTCACCGTCTTCTGAGTCCTCTTCCTCTGGTGCCTCTGTCGGCTCCAGGATAATGCAGTCAAGATACATTGTGTTAGAGTAGGTCTTTGTCTCTGATGCAGTCATGTTGATCTTGAGAGTAACATTGATAGAGGCCTTCTCCTGCTCATAGTTGCATGCTGGGAAGAAGATTGGACCGCTGAAGTTCAGCAGAACGGTATCAATCTTAGCGATATCATTGTTGTACTTGTAAACACGTGTAGGTCTCTTAGGATCCTTCTCCTGATATGTTTCAATTCTACCATTCTCATTGAAGTACTCAATGTAAGCATTGAACTGGTTTGGCTTAGCAGTTGTAAGCTCACCGGTAATGTCGTTTGGAAGAATTACAGCATATACGTTGTACCATCCTGCAAGGGTGTTGCCGATGCCGAATGTAGCATCCCACTGGTCAGTTACAGCCTTGTCACCCTTCATAACAAGTACCTTCTCCTCTGAAATCTTGCCAGAACGGATAATTGCTGTTGCAGGTCTTACAAGTTCACCGAGTACTCTGTATTCAGAACTCTCAGCTTCCTTGATGATAGGTGCATCCCATGTGTAAGCATCGCTGAATGACCATGTGTTGGTCTTGTAGATCTTACCGTTAGAGCATTCGATAACCTCTGCTACATCATTTGCAAAGATACCGTCTGCCTCAAATGGCTTATAATAGGTGTTGAAGATCTTCTTTGTACGCTTTACCTTGGTCTCATTGTAAAGAGTAGTTACAATTGAGTCTGTAGGATGCTTCTGAAGGTTCATGTTCACGAATGCATCGGTCAGAAGGTTGCTGTATGCCCAGAAGAGCTGGAGAGAATCAGCACCCTCGGCCTTCTGATAATCGAAACGGTAAGCCATTTCTGCAAACTTTGCATCCCATGCAGCACCTGTAGGAAGTACTACTACATAGTTTGAGTCCTCCTCGTTGATAAGACCGAACTTGTCCATGAGGATGCTACGCTCAGTTGTTACTGAGTCAATGTAGATAACCTGACCGTTTGCATCGATACCAGCAGATACACTCTTATCAAGATCAATCTCGTCAACAGTGTACTTCTTGAAGAATGCGCCAAGGTTATCAGCATACTCCTTCTCAGTTGTGATGTACTCGTAGATGCTCTTCTTGTAGTCAATGGTACCATTGATTATGTGGAGAACACCGTTTGAGCATGAAAGGTTCTTCTGTGAGCTGTATGAAACGCCCTCAATTGCCGATGCAACTGACTCGTAGCGCTTCTTGCTCATCATGATTACCTTCTCCTTTGTGGTTTCGCCAACAGGATGACCGAATCTTGCGATATGGTTCCTGATGAACATCTGGCTTACCTCATAGTTCTCCTCACGTGTCTTGTTCTTCTTGGTGTACTTTGCCCACTCATCAGCAGTAAGTGCGCTGTTTGAAGGAGCCCAGACTGTGATGAACTGGTCTGCATCGAGCAGCTCGTCATAGGTAACATCCTCAACCATCTTCTTGCCATTGAACATCTTTGTGGTCTCAAGAACCTTGACGAACTCGCTGGTCTCTGGATTGCTCTTCAGTTTCTCAAGGATAGACATGTCAGGAACAACTGACTCGTCCACAGAATAGTGCTCGTCCCACTGGTCTGTGCATGAGAAGCTCAGACCCATGGCCATGATGGCCAGGAACGCCTTTCCGATTGAATTGAAATTTGGTTTCATATAGTTTTTAATTTATTATTCTTAATGTCTGTCTTCTCCGTTGTCATAGATGCTCTTTGGACACCATTCCATGTAGTCAAAGTTCATCTCTGCCTTAGGATTATCAAGAACAAGCTTCATTCTCAGGTAATAATCCTGCTCTGCATAGAAGTAATCGGTAGTGATGATTCTTCTAGCCTGGCTGTTGGTTCCTCTCATTGAAATTCCGTCATGAGAAACGTGTGAATCAGGTCCCTTCATGTAGCCACGGTTATGCATGGCCTTGTCATTTGAAGTGATCTCCTCTTCTTCCATCTGCTCATCATCAGTCCAACCGATGTTTGGATTTGATTCAGCAAGAAGACGCAGGTCAGTAGGAATTCCACATGGGGCAAGATCGTAGATTGATGTGCCTACATAGTTCTGTACGACACCGCAACCTTCATAACCACGGTATGAGAGTCTGAGTTCCCAAGTACCATCAAATGGAACAGGAGGAAGCTTCAGGCAGATATCGTAGTTACCCTGAAGATCTACACCGTCACCTTCATAACTCCAGTTACTGGTGTAGGCTGCTCTTACGGCAAGAATGTACTCGTTTGAGAATGACTTGAAGTTTGTCGGATCCTTGAATGCAACAGAAGAGTTGCCTTCTGAGGTCAGACGCTGTCTTGCTCCTGAAGTCATGAAGTCCGGAGAAAGAGTAGCACAGTCAATTCTCATACGTCTGTTGAGTACATCCTCACGTACAGCCTTGCTATAGACAAGGATGTCATCAATGTAGTGGAAGAAGCCGTTGCAACCTTCAGCATCAACGTTTGCCATTTCTGTAGCAGTATATATCCTGATACCTCTTACATTTGGCTTATCCATTTCTGTACCGGTACTGCCAACGCCGCGTCTGTTGATATAGACACCAGCGTCAGATCCTGACTGGACAGTGGATATTCTCATGATTGAGTGAGGAAGATATGCTTCAAAATAGTCTTCAGCATCGATGGTATTTGCAATGGCTCTGTAGTCCAGAATATCATCTCTCATGTTGAAGTTTGCACTTGAAGGAATACCGGCTCCAATGATATGGTATGAAATGAATCTGTTCAGAGGATTGCGTCTGCTTGTAAAATCATTGTCATAAGCCGTTCCATCAGCTGGATATGACTCATGATAGATATTGTTGGCATACTCAATCAAATCCTCGATATCATTGATACCATTTTTGTTGAATACACTGTCCGGCTCAACAAGGAAGGTAAAGTTTCTCTTCTTTTCTCCCCAGTAGCGGGCAATGTACTTGGCACCACCACCATCGTAGTTTACACCTTTTGATACAGAGTCGTAGTCAACGAAGTAAGAATTGTCTTTCCACTCCTTGAGTGAATCCTCAAGGCCTACAAGGTTCAGAGCCTCAAAGAAGATTCTTGCTCCCTTGTTTTCCTTCAGTACATCAAAGATGTAATCTCCTGATACTTTTATGACACTGTCCACAACATGGATTACGCCGTTTTCAACGGTATCGTCCATCTGCAGTATGTGTGAGTTCTTGTTGATGCAGTACCTTAGATGATAGTGGCCGTTTTCCTGAAGCAGAGAATCATATGTCAGTGTAAGGAACCTGTCATTGAGATTCTTTGAAGGAAGTGAGCCCTCTACCATATCTGACATGAAGAATACATCATTGATAAGATGTGTCCATGTCAGGGTATCGCAGTCTGCATCCGAGAGTTCAGAGACACTGCTCTTGCCTATCTTGTTCAGATAAGCCTTGAAAGCGTCATTGGTAGGAGCGAAACAGGTGTATGTACCATATGTTCCCATCTCACCCCAGGTCTTTGCGCGCTTCAGTACAGTGATGAATTCGCTGAACTCTTCAGGATTGTTTTCAAGGTATGAGGCTACTGTGTTACCAGTAAAGGTATAGTAGCTGCCAGGTACTATCTCATCCAGACAGCTTGTCTGGAAAAGACAGAATCCTGAAAGTACTGCAGAGAGCAGTAACCCCAAACCTTTATTTGAATTGAATAATTTCATGAATCAAAATCAATTCTTTGAGATGTATTCATCTTCCTCATAAGCAGGATTCTGCTTCAGAAGGGTATTAACCTTCAGCTCGTCCTTCAGGTATGGGAAGTAGATTGCATCCATATCAGCAAGCTTGATGCGGATAGCACTCTGATTCTCGGTGTGCTTAGGAATGATCCATGCAACAAGTCTCTTGGTGTCACCGTCACGACGTGCAACACGAACAAGGTCAAACCAACGCTTGCCCTCGAACATGAGCTCACGACGACGCTCCAGAAGTACAAGTTCCTCCATAGTTCTAATAGAGCTTGAGTAGTTTGTGTACTTGAGAGTATCACCTGATGCTACACGGTTTGTTGAACGGTTGTTGATACCTACAACAATCTTGAATGCCTCCTTGAACAGAGAATCCTGAACAGCTACGTCAGCCTGGTCCTTAGCCTTCATTACCTCAGCCTCGGCCTTCATGAGCATTACATCAGTAAGTCTGTAGATAATCCAGTTTGCAGGATTCTGTGAAGGTCTGATGCTGGCGCTTCTGTTAGTCATGGTACCAGTACTCAGGTTGAATGAGATGTTGTCATTCACATACTTTGTGATGTGCTGTGAGTTGATGTTCTCAACATAACGTGCATCATACTTTGTGAATACTGGGTTTGTACCTGCTGCAACATTGTTCATGAGCTCGTCATTTGGCTGCAGGCTACCACTCTGGTTAGAGTTGCTGCCGTAGTAGTCCTCAACAAAGCTGTTTGATACTGACTGGTTACGCATGAAAGCAAGCTCAAAGATGCTCTCGAATGAGTTACCCTTACCGAAAATATCGTTGTATGCATTGCCTAGGTCACCGCCGGCTACTGTCTCAGGGATAAGAGGCATGTCCTTGATAAGTTCTATGACACAGTCAGAACCCTCTTTTCTCTTGAGCTCCTCCCACTCGTAGATCTTTCTGTCAAGTACAGCTTCTGCGTATGAGATACACTTGTCCCAGTCGCCCTTCCAAAGGTACATGTCAGCAAGCATTGCATTGATGGCGCACTTTGTGATTCTTGAAGTGTTGGCCTCTTCCTTTGCATACTTGTTTACTGCATCATCCTTTACAGACTCAAGGTCTGAGATGATGTTGTCAAGAATATCGTCAAACTTTGATGCGGCTACAATGAACTCCTCGTCATCATCCTTTGAAGGTCTTGTTACATAAGGAACGTCCTTGTATGCACGGATAAGGTAGAAATAGCAGAGAGCTCTCAGAGCTGTTGCCTCTGCGACATTTGCCTTAAGTTCGTCAGGTGAGTAGTTAGGGTCCTTGTCTGCTACTATTGGTGCATAGTAGATTACTGTATTTGCTCTGTTGATTACATCATAGAATACCTTCCATGAAACATTTGAGTTTGTTTCAAGAATGTTGTCCTTGGTAATCTGAAGGATGTCATTGTTTGCAGAAGAGGCACCGACGATGTTGTCGGAACGCATCTCACCCCAGATTGACATCTTTGTGATGGCATCGGAACTTTCAAGCTGTGCGTAAGTTCCAAGCAGCACACTTTCAACGTCGGCCTTCTCTGTCCAGAAGTTCTCAAGAACGATATCGTTCAGTGGAACCAGAGAAAGAAAGTCATTACATGAAGAAAGTGTAAGTCCAAGAGCTGCTATGCTTGCTATTGCTTTTATCTTTTTCATATTGTTTTCTTCTTTATTGCATTAGAACTGAACTGTCAGAGAAGCAGTAACCTGCTTAGACTTTGGAGTCTGAGCACCATCGGTTACAATACCATAGCTTCCGTAACCAACCTCAGGGTCAGCACCTGAATACTTGGTCAGCTTGAATACGTTGTTCATGCTGACGGACATGCTGATACCGCTCACGCCAAGGTTCTTTACAACCTTAGGATCTACTGTGTAAGAGATCTGTGTGTAGTTCAGACGAAGGAATGAACCATCCTCAACGAATCTGTCGCTGGCCAGGTAGTTGTAACCGTAGTTGTAGAGTGCTCTTGGGATCTCTGTTACGTCACCCTCAACACGCCATCTCCAGTTAACAGCAGCAGAAGCATTCTTTGTGTTGTACATGCTCTCTGCATTCATTCTGGCGGCATTGATAACCTTGTTACCCCAACGGAAGTTGAACTGGTTGTTCCAAGAGAAACGTCCGTATGACAAACGGAAACCGAAACCACCGGTCATCTTTGGAAGTGAAGAACCAAGGTAAACGATATCAAGTTCGTTGATGTTACCATCATAGTTGATATCCTCATAAATAGCATCACCACCTACGAACTCATACTCTGATGTAGTTCCGTATGCGAACATCATTGGCTTTGTCCTGCCCTTCTGGTTCAGGATTACATTGCCATCCTTATCCTTTACAACAGGAGCGTTAGGACCGCTTACACCTGGAATCTCATCAGCTGAATAGTCTGAGTACTGGTAAACACCTTTATACTTGAAACCATAGATAGAACCGAATGCGTTCTTAAGCTGTACGTATGTCAGATACTGACCATTGTTGAAGTTGAACTCGCTGTTCATCTTTGAGAGGATTGTTGACTCCATCTCAAGCAGCTGGTTGTTGTTGTTTGCAAATGTCAGGTTTGCATTCAGAGAGAACTTGCCGGCTGTGACAAGGCGGTTTCCGTTTAAGTTGATTTCCCAACCCTGGTTTCTCATCTTACCTACATTCCTGTAGTCCAGTGAAGAGAAACCTGATGATGTAGGAATTGACTGGGAACTCATCAGCATCTTTGATGTATTCTTTACATAAAGGTTGATATCACCGGTCAGCTTGTCGTTGAAGAATCCAAGGTCAAAACCAAGGTTCCAGCTGTTTGACTGCTCCCACTGAAGGTTGTTGAGTCTGATGTTCTTTGGGTAAATGGTTGACTGATTCAGGTATGAGCTACCTGCTGAGTACTTGCTGTAGAACAGGGCCTCAGAACCTGGTGCAAGACCATTGATACCCCAGCTTGGACGGATTGAGAACATTGACATGAATGGAACATTGTTCTTGAAGAAGTCCTCGTCGCTTACATTCCAACGGAGTGAGAGGGCTGGGAAGGTACCCCAACGCTTGCTGTCACCGAACTTGGTAGAACCGTCAGTACGTGATGTGAAGTCAGCGATATACTTACCCTTGTATGCATAGTGTGCAGATACTGTGAAGTAGATTGCACGGCTCTGACCTGCACCGGTACCGAAACCGTTGATCTGACCAGGAAGTGCTGTAGAATTCAGAGAACCTGAAGGAGTACCGTAGATTGACTGATTCTGTGACTTCTGGGTACCAGAGTTAACCTGACCTCTGAGGAGGAGCATTACTGAGTGATCCTCGTTGTCAAAGTGAGGTACAAAAGTAAGTGAGTGAGTTGTACTGATAGTTGTACTCTTGTTTACATTTGTGCTGTTCTGGTTTGCATTGTCTGCATTCCAACCTGCAGAAAGAAGTTCTGCTGGTCTGAAACTGTCTGAATAGCTGTTGTTGATGTTGAATGTAACACGACCATCATAGGTCAGCTTTGTCTGGTCATTCTCAAGTCCAAGAAGGTTATATACAATCTAGAACTCTGGCTGGATGCTCAGCTGTGTGTTGATGTTCTGTGCCAGATATGCAGAAGCAAGTGGGTTAACCTGATAGTTGATACCGTTGCCGGTATCCTGACTTCTCATGTGATAGTAGATATCAGTGTCATTGCCATCGGCATCCTCATAGTATGGAGAAAGGTTTGGCATTCTCTCAAGTGCAAGAGAAAGAAGACCGTCAGCGTTCTGATAGTTCTTTGTATAGGTCATACTGAAGTTTGTTACAACCTTGATACGGTCTGATACAAAGTAGTCAAGAGCAACACGTGTTGTGAAACGGTTGAGCTTCTGAGCGATGATAGAACCATTCTGATGGTCAAAACCTGCTGCTACACGGAAGTTAGCCTTCTCACCACCACCTGAGATTGACAGGTTGTGTGACTGCTGTAAACCGAACTTCTTGACAAGCTTTGCCCAGTCTGTGTTATCGTTGTACATGTTGTACTCAGAGAATGATGGAGAGTAATTGAGAACATCAATGTCTGCAGCATCGTCAGAAAGTTCTGGGTTGAAGTATGCCTCCTTGAGGAACATTGTGTACTGGTCACCATTCATGAGCTTGATGCCCTCTGGCTGCCATGTACCGTTCATACGAAGAGAATAGGTTGTACGTGTCTTACCACGGCTACCACGCTTTGTCTTGATCTCAATAACACCGTTTGAACCCTGTGTACCCCAGATAGCGGTAGCAGCAGCATCCTTAAGTACGGTGATTGAAGAGATATCTTCTGGGTTTACGTTGAGCAGCTCTGCGAACTTCTCATCGTTGGCGCTTGCGTAGTCAATTTCCTGATTGAAGTCGTTGTGCCATACGTTACCATCAACTACGATCAGTGGGTTGGTGTTACCGGTAATGGTAGATGTACCACGAAGGTGCATTGATGAACCAGAACCAAGGTCACCAGAGTTGAATACGATATCAAGACCTGAGATACGTCCCTGAAGGGCCTCATCAACGGTGGTGATACCAAGACCTTCAAACTCCTCCATTGAGATTCTCTGTGAAGCACCGGAAATCTCACGCTCAGGAATTGCAAGACCACTTGATTCAGTTACACGGTCAGCCTTGATGACAACTTCTTCAATCTCGGCCATGTCCTTCATTGTAATGTCAAAGTATGTCTTGTTGATTGCAAGGCTTACTGTCTCATAACCAATGTAGGATACCTGAAGTTTATTCTTTGGGCTTCCCAGACGGAAAGACCACTCACCATTGATATCGGTAATTGCGTGTGAGACGATACGGCCTGTGGCATCAACCTCGACAACGTTTACCATCATCATAGGTCCTTCGCTATCAGAAATGACACCGCTGATTACATCACCGGCATTCTGTGCGAATGCGAAACCCGGGAGCAGACCAAGGGCCAGTGCACAGGTTCCTTTGAATAATGTTTCTTTTATCTTTTTCATTTTCGATTATTTTGCTGGATCAAACTTCTCACCGTTCTCAAAGTATGAAAGAGGCTTATCGATAAGGTGAATAACTGCGTATGATGATGTCTCAAGTAACTGAGGATCCTTTGCACCCTTATACTCATACTCACGGCACATGATGTTGCAGAGTCTTGAGTCAGTAGTAACAACCTTAGCCCAGTTCTTGTAGTCTGTGTTGTTGGCCTTTGCAGCGGCATCACCTACATAGATTCCGTCAGACTCAGATCTGACAGCAAGCTTTGCAAACTGACCTGTTGGTCTCATGTATGCTGTCTCATAGTTGGCCTCACGTGAATTTGTATGGATTGTATCAATCTTGAACTCAGAACCATAGTAAACTGAGTTATCCTGGATATGATACTTTACAAAGTTCTGCAGGTTTGTATTCAGCATGCTGATGTATGTAGTGTGCTGGAATATTGAGTCTTCTGGTGTGTTAGGCTCAGAAGGATCAGCCTTGCGGATCTTTCTGGAAAGAGCAATCATTTCATTTGTGTATGCTTCATCATTATCCTGGAGAGTATCATAATACTTCTCCTTGGCATCAATTGCATCACCGTCCATGAGGTCGCCGGCAGCAATCATAGCATCAAGAGATGCCTTTGTAGGAACATATACTGTATAATGGTATGTGTTGAATGTGTTTACACGGAATGAAGAACCGATTGCGTTACCATCTGTACCAGATGCTGCCCATACATCAGTCATGAGCTTGAAGAATGCCTGGAACTCAGGATAGTTTGTTGCATCAGCAAGAACGTCGTAAACAGCGTTTGAAGAAGTCAGCAGAGGCTCCTCAATAACGTATGTTACACCATTACCGTTAGAGAGCTTCATGTCATACTTCTGGATAACCTCAAGTGGAGTGCCCTTCTCAAGCTGGTAACCACCGCTTACATACTGCTTGCCACCGATTGTCTCAAACTTGACTGTACCACGACCCTTTGTCTGGAAGTACTTCCATTCTGATGGTCTTGCCTCAACGTCACCGATTACAATGTGATAGTCAAGAAGGTCCTCAAGACGGTTCTTGATCTGGTCTGCTGTTGCAGGGGTGCTTGTAGAGAAGTCAATTGTACCGGTTTCTGCATCATAATCGTAGATGTCAGCTCTTACGCGGTTCTCCTTCTCCTTTGCAGTCTCATCATATCTGAATACGAAAGCAGTTGTATACTTCTTACCCTGAGATACTGGATCAAGGTAAGCCATCTTGCCGTAGAGCTCGCTGCTTGGATCTGTAGATACAGAAGGAATGAAGAGGCTATAGGTTGCAACCATTGAGTTCAGGTATGCATTGAACTCGAACTGGTCAATAGCCCAGTTGATGATCTGGAGGTTCTCGTTAACCAGTGCAGGGAACGATACTGAACGGTAAGCTGTAGGGCTGAATACCTTATTAGTAAAGTAGATTGCACCGTTGCAGCACATCTTTACACTGTCAACGTCGTTGGTTGTAAGACCCATTGGATCGTTGGCATCGTCAAGAACGCTGATGAACTTGCTAGGAACAGAACCTGTGAATGAGTTCAGCATGTTGTTGTTGAGAAGCTTCACGATGGTAAGGTCAGGAACACCTGCCATATCCTCAATGATCTGATCAACTGTCATGCTTGTCATGTTCTTGTACTCGTCCTTACCGAAACGGGTCTTAAGTGGAGACTCAACCCACCACTTGCTCATGGCCTTGTCGTCTGGAACAAGCATTACGCCCATGTTCTGCTGGAGAGCAACTGCCGAGGTAGTGGTAGCTGAAGTTGATGCGTAGTATGCATTCCACCCTGGATCGAACTTAAGGGTAGTAGGAACAGCACCCATGTCTGGTGTGTAGATGTTAGGATTCTCATCTACCCACTGATCTCTCTGCCTGTCGTATGCGCCGCGTGAACGGTCAGCAAAGAACCTCTTCTCAAATATTGAGTCAACCTGAGCATTTGGATAAAGACGGTTGTAGTTGTTGGTTGCTGTCTCATTCCAGTAAGGTGCGCTGAAACGCTCCAGGATAGCATCGTAGATTTTTGTGTTAGGATTCAGACTCAGGTACTCACCCATGTTTGGAAGAGGATAGATAACCTCTGCCATTACATGAACGAAACCGTTCAGACACTTGATGTTCTGCTCCTTGATTATAGTACCGTTGACGCTGGCGTCAGCTGGCTCACGGCCTGGAACAGAAGTACCTGGCTTGCTGTACTTACCCTGGTTGAAGAGGAAGTCATAGTCGTCATTGGTAATCTTCTTTGTTGTAAGGAACTTGTTTACGAAGAATACCATTGGTTTCAGGGTTGCATCCTGAATTACGGTGATCTTCTTGTTGTTGTCCTTATAGTACTTCCAGTAAGGGTTGTTTGGCATTGCCTCTGGAGCGAAGACCCTTACAGTATCATATATAGAGGTGGCAGAGAGTCTTCTCATTGCATCGCCCTCTACAGGTCCCTCGCTGCTTGACAGCATGGCTACCTGATAAACGTTGTTGAGCATGGCACCGTAAAGGAGCATCTTCTTCTGAGCGTTGCTCAGGTCTTCATACTTCTTGACAGGAGTGCCGTCATTCTTCTTGAAAGTTCCTGTTGCATAGAATCTGGCAACAGCTGCCTCATCTGCAACAAAGAGCGTCTTACTACCGGTCTTTGACATTACATCATGGTAACCGAGGTCATCGATCAGCTTGACGTAGGTGTCATAACCATTTTCTTCCAGGTAATCGTAGATGCTTTCTCCGAGCCATTCTGGCATGCGCTCGTCAAGATCGTACTGCTTACATGAAGAGATTCCAAGCACTGTTGCTGCACCTATGCATGCAAACTTCAACAGCCTTGAAGTCAATCCGCGAGAATTAGTTTTTTTCATTTACTTGTTATTATTATTTGTTTGTTTGTTTATTCGTCTCACTCTGGATTATCAATACCTTCAATGGTCTTGATATGTCCCTGCTCGTCATACTCAATCTCACAAACCTTGAGACTGCGCAGCCATGACTTGCCGCCTGAAGGAACGCTGTCATGGTGGAACAGGTACCACTTGCCCTTATACTCAACTATTGAGTGGTGTGTTGTCCAGCCTACTACAGGAGTAAGGATTACACCCTGATATGTAAATGGACCATAAGGATTGTCACCGATAGCATAGCAAAGCATGTGTGTGTCACCGGTTGAATATGACAGATAGTACTTGCCGTTGTACTTGTGCATCCAGCTGGCCTCAAAGAACCTGTATGGATTGTCTGCAGTAAGAGGCTTGCCCTCTTCATCTACAACAAGTACTGCCTTTGGCTCCTCACCGTACTGGAGCATGTCGTCAGACAGCTTTACGATGCGGCTTGGAAGAGCAGGCTCCTTGCCCTCTGGAAGTGTTGGGTTCTCAAGGGCGATGTTGTCGCGGTAACGCTGGAGCTGACCACCCCAGATGCCGCCGAAATACATGTAGTATGAACCGTCGTCATCCTTGAATACTGCCATATCGATGCTGTAGCTGCCACGGATTGGGTCTGGCTGTGGAATGAATGGACCTTCTGGGCGGTCTGCTATTGCAACACCGTGATGGAAGACATCGTTGCGGTCCTTCATTGGGAAGTACATGTAATACTTGCCGTCCTTTTCTGCTACGTCGCAGTCCCAGAGCTGACGTCCTGCCCATGGAATATCCTCAAGGCCAAGAACTTTGCCGTGGTCAACGACCTCGCCATTCATCACGTCGTCAGTAGAAAGAACATGATAGTCTTTCATTACGTACTGATCACCATTGTCGTTTTCTACATTCTCGCATTCCCAGTCGTGTGAAGGGTAGATGTAAACCCTGCCATTGAACACGTGTACAGATGGGTCTGCCATGTAGTCTGATGGAAATAGATAACGTTTTTTCATATTTCAAGCTTGATATTTTGTTTTTACGCGTACTTAAGCGGTCAAAATTAATGATTATTTATATAAACACGCAAAAAGTGGCCGTTTTTTTCAACAGATAGGGTGTTAAATTGAAATTTTAACATTTCACATTTAGGGTGAAATTTCTCAAAAAAGTTTACAAACGCAGTCTCTATACTGGCAGAAAATAACGAAGGCACCGGACTGGGTCCGATGCCTTGTTGTTCTTGCAGGATATCTTCCCAGACGTCCTACAGAATTCACGAAAGTCAATTACTAACCAAATATGTGCATGAAAACTTACGGAGACAAAGGTAGGGCGCATTCTGTTCCCGTGAAAGTTTTTGTGTTGCAGATGAATCAGTTTTTGTGCCACACCCTGATTTTCTGTCCGCTGGCGGGTATCGCATTCGTTACAGAATCTTTCAAAAACGTTTTGTACCGCCCCTGGAAACCAATGTAGGGCCATCTTTGCCAGATGACCCTACATGTCAGAAAAGCTGTCGTACCAGGATTCGAACCTGGACAAAGACGACCAAAATGTCTTGTGCTGCCATTACACCATACGACAATGCCTTAGTGTTGTGGCTTACTCTGCAACCAGCAGGTAATAGTTCTTCTTGCCCCTCTGGAGGACAATGTATCTTCCGTCCACAAGGAAGGAGTCGTCAATGATCCTGTTGTGGTCAATTATCTTTTCCTTGTTGATTGAAACGCCGTTGCCCTGCATCATCTTGCGGGCCTCGCTCTTTGAGAAGAAAACTGGACATACGTCTGTGAGGAAGTCTGCGGCCTTAATCTCTTCTGAGAGCTTTGACTTGCTGAACTTGTACTGTGGAACTCCGTCAAATACGGTAAGCAGCATCTGCTCAGAGATCTTCTTCAGTTCGTCTGATCCTCCGTTGCCGAAGAGAATCTGAGAAGCCTCTTCTGCAGCCTTGTACTCTGCTTCTCCGTGAACCATGCATGTAACATCCTTTGCAAGCCTCTTCTGGAGCAGTCTGAGGTGTGGGGCCTCTTCGTGCTGGGCTATCAGTTCCATGCATTCGTCCTTCTGGATGTCTGTAAAAATCTTGATATATCTCTTGGCATCCTCATCGCTTACATTCAGCCAGAACTGGTAGAACTTATACGGTGAAGTGTATTCCGGATTCAGCCATACGTTTCCGCCTTCAGTCTTGCCGAACTTGGTGCCGTCAGCCTTGGTAATGAGCGGACATGTGAGCGCATAGCACTCCTCACCGTTGATTCTTCTGATGAGCTCGGCACCTGTGGTGATGTTGCCCCACTGGTCTGCTCCACCCATCTGGAGACGGCAGTTCTTGCTCTGGCGAAGGTGCAGGAAGTCATATCCCTGAAGAAGCTGGTATGTGAATTCGGTGAACGAAAGGCCGTCACGTGCCTCGCCGTTGAGACGCTTCTTGACAGAGTCCTTGGCCATCATGTAGTTGACGGTGATGTGCTTTCCTATCTCTCTAGAGAACTCAAGGAACGTCATGTCCTTCAGCCAGTCATAATTGTTTACGAGTTCAGCCTTGTTCGGAGCATCGCTCTCAAAATCCAGGAACTTGGCCAGCTGCTTCTTGATGCAGTCAACATTGTGGGCAAGTACCTCTTCTGTGAGCAGGTTTCTTTCCTGTGACTTTCCGCTTGGATCACCGATCATTCCGGTTGCACCGCCTACAAGAGCCAGTGGCTTGTGTCCGCACTTCTGGAATTTGCGCAGGATCATGATGCTGCAAAGGTGACCGATGTGCAGAGAGTCTGCGGTAGGATCAAAACCGATGTATGCTGTTACCTGCTCTTTTGCCAGAAGTTCTTCTGTTCCAGGCATCATCTGATGGATCATGCCTCTCCAGGTCAGTTCTTCTACAAAATTCATGTATGCTATTGTTTTGTTTTCTACTTGCAAAGTTAACACTTAATGGCAAAAATCGCTGTATTATTGCTTAAAAAAGATTCCGGCATTTTCAAAAGCAATAGTGCGGAGGCTGTTTCTTGGTATCCCAAGCGTTGCCGATGCGGCGTCAATGACCTCGTTGACCGTGCACTTTCCGTCTGTTTCAAACAGAAGGTCCTGAAGCGGAATGGCCTGGATGGTCATGGGGTTGAAATGTATTCCGAATGAAATGCGGATGTTGTTCCTTATCAGCTGCATGGCCTGCTGGGGATTGCCCCGGAATCCATGAACCAGGAACTGCTGACTGGCCCCGTAGCGTCTGCGGAGCTTTATTATTTCGTCAAATTTCTTTACAACATGAAGGATTGCTGGCAGTCCGGCTTCCGCGGCTAGGTCTGTCTGCCTGGTCAGGAAATCAAGCTGTGTGTCCATGTCGGCCCCGCGCAGTGCGTCAAGTCCGCACTCCCCGACAGCGACCGGTTCTGCATGGCTCAATATCTCTTTGAGCACGCTGAACTGTGCCTCTGGGTCTGAGACGGTGTCCCAGGGGTGAATGCCTATGGAAAAGGGACCTACAGGCTTGGATTCCAGATATTCGTATGGAGTCAATGATATGACGGACTGTTCGTTGGCCGTTTCTCCCCTATGAGTGTGGACATCCAGTATCTTCATGGCACAGGGTCGTATCCGGAACCGCCGCCCGGGCGGCATCTTGAGAGTCGCTTCAGGGCAAGCCAGGTGCCCTTGAACGGTCCGTATTTTCTTATTGCCTCCTGCGCGTATTCGGAGCAGGTAGGCGTAAATCTGCATGAAGGTGGCGTGAATGGAGAGATACAGTTCCGGTAGAACCATATCAGCGCAAGCAGTATTGCGGAGAGTGGTCGTACAAAAAATGCTGACAAGAAAGAAGATATTCCCTTCATGGCGGTCTTGTGTTAATCAGCAAGTACTGAATCTGTCAGTTTCTCAATGATTCTGACAATCCTTGGCTCCAGCTGGTCTGAACTCCATAGTCTGTCGTCACTGAAGACCAGGGCCAGTGCCATGTGCATGTTCCTTGAGGCCAGTGCATCGTATAGCGGCTGCTTGTGGAGTCTGAAAAGTTCACGCAGCTGCCGCTTTACCCTGTTGCGGTCAACTGCGTGGTGGAATTTCTTCTTGGGGGCAACTATCAGAATCTGGTTGCCCTGAAGCGCGTCAGCAGGCATGGTCAGCCACGTGACCCTTACAGGGAATCCTGAGATCCCCTTGTTGCCTTCACTGAACAGCTTATCAATCAAGATCTTGCTGCACAGGTGCTCATTCTTTGCAAATGTATGCAGGTGCTGCAAGTTTTTATACTTTATTTACTGGTTCTTTGAGAGATATAATTCAATTGCTGCAGACATTGATGTCACGCCCTCTGTAGGAGCCTTGATGTCAAGTCTGAAGCCTGCGTCCTCAATTGCCTTTGCGGTGACGTCACCAAAACAGCCAAAAAGGACATTGTCCTGCTTGAAGTCAGGGAAGTTCTTCTGCAGTGAGTCAACGCCTGCCGGGCTGAAGAATACCATCATGTCAAATCCGGCCATCTCTTCTGGAGCAAAGTCATTGCTTACGGTTCTGTACATCACAGCCTCGGAATGCTTGATGTTGCTCTTGTCAAGAAGCCCCTTGAGTTCGCTGGTATGTACGTTCGAGGTTGGTATGAAGTAGGTCTCTGTCTTGTGCTTGATGATCTGCGGCATCATGCCCTCTACCTTTCCTGTGGTGCCGAAGAACACTTTGCGCTTGCGGTATTGTACGTACTTCTGGATATAAAGTGCTACCTGTTCCGAGATGCAGAAATACTTCATTTCCTCAGAAATAGTTATTCTGAGTTCGCCGCACATCTTGAAGAAGTGGTCCACTGCATGTCTTGAAGTGAATACGATTGCAGTATGGTCAGTGATGTTGACGCGCTGCTGTCTGAATTCCTTCACAGGAAGACTCTCAACCTTTATGAAAGGACGGAACACCACCTCTATTCCATACTTCTGGGCAATGTCGAAATATGGTGACTTGCCGTTGGCCGGTGCTGGCTGCGATATGAGAATTTTATTTACTTTCAAAGCGTACTGTATTAGAGTTTACCATAATACCTCTCTCAGCCAGAGAACCCATCTGGCCATTTGAGCGCACAAAGGTACTGAAAATATCTTAAATATGGAGCGTTGATAGACAAAAAGATAGCAAATCAGGGGCTAATCAAGCAGCGAAACGAGTTCTTCTGCTGTTTTTGCCACTCTCCAGAGCTTCAGGTCGTCGTTTCTCATGAATCCCTGGGCGGCATATCTTTCAAACTGCCCCAGCAAAGGGTCATAAAAGCCTTCGGTATTGCGGATTCTGCTATCCTTCGCAGAAAGTGGCAACTGCCTGGCTACCAGCTCGTCGCCCAATTCGTCAAGAGTACCGCATCCGCCGGGCAGAACCAGGAGTACATCTGCCTGCGAGATGAGCAACTCCTTACGTTCCGACATGGTTTCCGTAATCTGAATTTTCTTGACTCCTTCATGCAGCCAGCCGGCATCGATCATGAATTGCGGGATTATGGCCTCAACATGACCGCCGGCATCAAGAGCGCCGTCCTGCATGCGCCGCATCAGGCCGTCAGATCCGCCTCCGGTCAGAAGTGTGATACCGGCATCGGCCAGCATAGCCCCCAGACGATAGGCGGTGTCAAGGTATATCTGCGGAACCCTGGAACTTGATGCACAGAAAACGGTTGCCGTCTTGGTTTTCATATAATTATTATAAAGGTGTTTGTTCGTACAAAAGGAAAAGGAAGCCGCATCCTTTATTGAATGCGGCTTCCTTAGTGGTTTTTAGCCAGATCTTACTTACGAAGACCAAGAGCCTTGACGATTGCACGGTAGCGCTCAATGTCCTGAGACTTCAGGTAATTGAGCAGCGCGCGGCGCTTACCTACAAGCTGAGTCAGTGCTCTCTCTGTGCTATAATCTTTACGGTTCACCTTGAGGTGCTCCGTCAGGTGGGAAATACGGTATGAGAACAGGGCAATCTGAGCTTCTGGTGAGCCAGTATCCGTGTTAGACTTTCCGTACTGTCCAAAGATTTCTTGTTTTTTCTCCTTGCTTAAATACATTTTTGTACTGTTTAGTGATTTAGCGGGCGCAAAGATAGAGCTTCTTTTTCTGTCACACAAGAGAATCGTACGATTTTTTGCAGTACCTTTGCATCCGATTATAGAAGACTATGGAAATAAGGAACATTGCAATCATTGCACACGTTGACCACGGAAAGACTACACTTGTAGATAAGATGATGCTGGCCGGCAACCTTTTCAGGGATAACCAGGCCAAGGGAGAACTTATGCTTGACAACAACGATCTTGAAAGGGAAAGAGGTATAACCATCCTTTCAAAGAACGTGTCAATCACGTATAAGGATGTCAAGATAAACATCATTGACACCCCGGGTCACTCTGACTTTGGCGGTGAGGTTGAACGCGTCCTCAACATGGCCGATGGCTGCATCCTGCTGGTCGATGCCTTTGAAGGCCCGATGCCACAGACACGCTTTGTGTTGCAGAAGGCTCTTGAGATTGGACTTAAGCCTATAGTTGTTATAAATAAGGTGGATAAGCCTAATTGCCGTCCTGAAGAGGTTTACGAAATGGTCTTTGACCTGATGTTCGCCCTGGACGCAACAGAGGACCAGCTTGATTTTCCTGTCATCTACGGTTCTGCCAAGCAGGGCTGGATGAGCACTGACTACCAGAAGCCTACTGACAATATCCTGGCTCTTCTTGATACAATCATTGAGACCATTCCTGCACCAAAGCAGGAGGAAGGTTCGCTCCAGATGCTGATCACATCACTTGACTACTCTTCATATACCGGCAGAATTGCCATCGGCCGTGTGCATCGCGGTACCTTGACTGAGGGCATGAACTGCAACATTGCCCACAGGGACGGCACCATTGAAAGAGTCAAGATCAAGGAACTCCATATTTTTGAGGGCATGGGCCGCAAGCGCGTTGAGTCTGTCGATGCCGGCGATATCTGCGCAATCATCGGACTTGAGAAGTTTGAGATCGGTGATACAATCTGCAGCCTTGAAAATCCTGAACCACTGCCACCTATTGCCATAGACGAGCCGACCATGAGCATGCTTTTTGCCATCAATGACTCGCCATTCTTTGGCAAGGAGGGTAAGTTCGTGACTTCACGTCATATCCAGGACCGTCTGGCTCTTGAGCTGGACAAGAACCTGGCACTGCGCGTACAGAAGTCTGAGGAAGACGGAAAGTGGATAGTGTCAGGCCGTGGCGTTCTGCATCTTTCAATTCTTGTTGAGACCATGCGCCGCGAGGGCTATGAGCTTCAGGTAGGTCAGCCTCAGGTCATCATGAAGGAGATTGACGGTGTAAAGTGCGAGCCTGTTGAGGAGCTGACCATCAGTGTGCCTGAGGAGTTCAGCAGCAAGATGATTGACCTGGCAACCCGCCGCAAGGGTGACCTTACTTCAATGGAGACCCAGGGTGACCGTCAGATCATTACGTTTGACATCCCGTCAAGAGGTATCATCGGTCTGCGTACCAATGTATTGACTGCATCGCAGGGTGAAGCAATCATGGCTCACAGATTCAAGGAGTATCAGCCATACAAGGGTGATATGGAGCGTCGTACCAACGGTTCCATGGTTGCCATGGAGACAGGTACCGTATTTGCATACGCACTTGACAAACTTCAGGACCGTGGCAAGTTCTTTGTCAATCCGCAGGATCAGGTCTATGCCGGTCAGGTCGTGGGAGAGCATGTCCATGAGAAGGATCTGGTAATCAATGTCACCAAGGCAAAGCAGCTTACAAACATGCGTGCCAGCGGTGCCGATGAGAAGGCAAAGATTGTTCCGCCTATCGTATTCTCACTTGAAGAGGCTCTTGAGTATATCAAGACCGATGAATATGTTGAGGTAACTCCAAAGAGCATGCGTATGCGTAAGATCATCCTTGATGAGCTTGAGCGTAAGCGTGCAAACAAGCAGTAAAAATCTGTTACAGGAATGAGAGTGCGTAACCTGTTTCTGCTGATTGTGCTCCTGCCGTTTGCGATTGCCTGCAGGAAGCAGTCCGATGCCTTTGTGCTTCATGGCACGGTCGATGCAGCTGACAGCATTCCCATTCTGGTGACCGGTCTGGACTCGCGTTATGACCGGATAGACACCATCAGGCCTGAAAACGGAAGTTTTACCTATGTGTGTGAAACTGATACCGTTACGCCTCTGCTCATTCTCTACAGTGACGGCCGCAGGGATATTGTCTTTGCCGCTCCGCAGCTTGAGGCAACCTACGAGCGCAGTCTGACCGACAGCATGGCTACGGTCAGCGGCGGTATCTACAATGAGGAGTACAGGGAATTCGTGGCCTCACTTTCTGAGGGCAACTATATTGACTGCATCGACACTCTTGTAAGACGTGACCCATCTTCAGAGGTCGTGCCGTACCTGCTGTATGAGTACAGTATGTCCCCTGACGCTTCTGACAAGAGAATCCTGGACATCATAGAGCTGATGAGCGGGCAGATGCTTGACAATATCTTTGTGTCTAACCTGAAGAGGGATGCCTCTGAGGTTAGCCGTTTCAATGGCATCCTTACCACAATGAATCTGCGTGACACCCTGATGCAGAAAGTCAGGATTACGGATATCTGCAAGACCGGACACATGCTGGTATGCGTGTGGGCATCATGGGATGAAGCCAGCCGCAAGGCGCATCGGGAGCTGGCAGGACTGGCAGAAGAGTACAAGAAGAAGGATTTCCATCTGGCAGGTATCTCGCTCGATGCCAATGCAGACCGGTGGATGGAGGCTGTAAAGGAGGACAGCCTTGACTGGAGTCAGTATTGTGACCAGGGCGGCTGGGGCGGCAGACTGGTACAGCAGACCACTTTTGATGAACTGCCATTCTATATAGTGCTTGCTCCCAGCGGGCGCATAATTTCCCGCAATACGGACCTCACTGCCGTGAAGACCCGTCTGGACGAGGTTCTGAAGGACAAGAAGAAATAAATTGACACACCAAAAATCAGATATTATGATATTATTCAATGTTGACAAAGGTATTCGGTGCGGCGCTCCAAGGGATCGACGCATGTGTTGTGACCATAGAGGTTTCAACTGCCAGAGGAATTAAGTATTTTCTGGTTGGACTTCCGGACAGTGCTGTCCGCGAGAGTCACGAGCGCATAATCTCTGCGCTTTCACAGTATGGGATCAGATTTCCCTCAAAACAGATTATCATCAACATGGCCCCTGCGAACATCCGCAAGGAGGGCTCGTCGTACGATCTGCCGCTGGCAATTGGCATCCTGGCATCGGACGGACAGATCTCATCGGACAGACTGGGACGCTACATGATGATGGGCGAATTGGGCCTGGATGGCAGTCTGGCCCCACTGAGGGGAGCATTGCCTATTGCGGTCATTGCCAGGGAACAGGGTTTTGAAGGGCTTATCCTGCCCAGGAAAAATGCAGCCGAGGCTGCCGTGGTTGAGGGTCTCAAGGTATATGGCGCAGACCATCTGGGACAGGTAATTGGCTTCCTTAATGGCGATGACAGTCTGGAACCCGAAGAGAACCCAAGTGCCCGCCTGTTCACTGAGAATGAGGATTCTGTGTGCAGCACTCTCTTGCAGGAGGATTTCTCTGATGTCAGAGGACAGGAGTCCGTGAAACGCGCTCTTGAGGTTGCTGCAGCCGGAGGACACAACGTGCTTCTTATAGGACCTCCCGGCAGCGGAAAGTCGATGCTTGCCAAGAGACTCAGGACGATTCTGCCTCCTCTGACTCTTGAAGAGAGCCTTGAGACGACCAAGATTCATTCCGTTGCTGGCGTTGCCAAAGGCGTGACCGGCCTGATTGTTGACCGGCCTTTCCGCAGTCCGCATCACACTATCTCAGGGACAGCTCTGACCGGAGGTGGCCAGAATGCCCAGCCTGGAGAAATCTCTCTTGCCCATAATGGAATCCTTTACCTGGATGAGCTTCCTGAATACTCGTCGCATGTGCTTGAGATGCTCAGGCAACCCCTTGAGGACCGGTGCATAAACATTGCCAGGGCAAAATATACAGTATCATATCCGTCGTCATTCATGCTCATTGCCTCAATGAACCCATGCCGATGCGGGTATTACAACCACCCGACCAGAGTCTGCACATGTCCCCCAGGTGCTGTCCAGAGGTATCTGGGCCGGATTTCCGGACCTTTAATGGACAGGATTGACATACAGAGTGAAGTGCTGAATGTAGAGTTCCAGAAGCTTATTGACAACGGAAATGTCAGGCCGGAATCAAGTCTTGAGATAAGGAAAAGGGTCGTGGCCGCCAGAAACATCCAGAACGAGCGCTTCAAGGAGTGTCCGGGAGTGCACTGCAACGCCCAGATGAACCCAAGGCAGTGCCTTCTGTATGCATCGCCCGATTCTGGCGGCAAGCATCTGCTGATGAGTGCAATGGAGCGTCTGAACCTCTCTGCCCGCGCATACAGTAGAATCCTGAGAGTTGCCAGGACAATAGCAGATCTTGACGGCAGCGACAGGATTGAAAGCCACCATATTGCAGAGGCCATCGGGTACAGGAAACTTGACAGAAGTTCCTGGGGTGAATAGTTTTTTGTATATTTGAAACTCAAAACTCATAACTCACAACCCAAAACTCAAAACTCAAAACCCAATGAAAAAACTCCTCCTTGCCGTAGCAGTCTTACTGTACTCTTGCGGCCCAAAGAAGACAGATGCTCAGCTGCTTGTTGAACGTATTCAGAAGATACAGGAAAAAGGCTATATGTTCGGTCATCAGGATGACCCGTTCTATGGCACTACCTGGGAATGGGAACTGGACAAGTCTGACACAAGACTTGTGACAGGTGATTATCCCGGCGTAATGGGATTCGAACTTGGTGGCATTGAAAAAGATGATGCAAAAAATCTTGACAGCGTACCGTTCGTCCGCATACATGATGAGATAATCAATCACTATGAGCGTGGCGGTATAATTACCATATCGTGGCATCCGCGCAACCCAAAGACCGGTGGAACCGCATGGGACGTGACGGACCGACAGACCGTAAAGAGCATTCTTCCCGGCGGCGAGAATCATGACCTGTTCATGCTCTGGATGGGTCGCATGCGCACGTTCCTGACATCGCTTAAGGACAGTAACGGCAATCAGGTTCCGTTCATGCTGCGTCCGTGGCATGAGTACAACGGAAGCTGGTTCTGGTGGGGACAGCGTCTCTGCTCTGACGATGAGTTCCTGGCTTTGTGGAACATGTTCCAGGATTACATGAATGAAGAGCTTAAGGACTATGTTGTCTGGAGCTTTTCACCGAACCTTCAGGGAAACTGGACTGCCGATGCCTTTGAGAAGCGCTATCCGGGTGATGATCGCGTAGATCTGATTGGTGAAGACTGCTACCAGTGGGGAACAGAGAAGGACTTTGTAACCCAGAGCACTGCAGACCTGAAATTCCTTTCCCAGTATGCGTCTGAGCATGGCAAGCTGCTGGCTGTTACGGAGTGCGGCTACCAGAACTCTCCTGACCCGACATGGTGGACACGTGTCCTGAAACCGGTTCTGGACCAGTTCCCTGTCAGCTATATGCTCTGCTGGCGCAATGCCAGTACCGAGCACTTTGGCCCGGCACCTGACCTGGCTACCAAGGATGACTTCGTAAAGTTCTACAAAGCAGAGAATACCCTCTTCCTTGAGGATATACGCTGACCATTAGGAAATACCGCCGCAAAAGCGTAACTTTGCGAAGCAAAAAGATAAAAAATAAAACAGCATAGCGATGAAAGAGTACAAGAGAACACTTGTGACGGCAGCTCTGCCTTACGCCAACGGACCGCTTCATATCGGTCATCTGGCAGGTGCGTACATTCCGTCAGACATATACGTCAGATACCTTCGTCTGAAGAAGAAGGAGGTCCTGTTCATTGGTGGCAGCGACGAGCATGGTGTGCCTATCACCATCCGCGCAAAGAAGGAGGGTGTAACTCCAAAGGATGTCATTGACCGTTTCCACTACCAGATGAAGGAAACCTTCAAGGGCATGGGTATCTCTTACGACATCTACGGACGTACCAGCTCAGAGACTCATGAGAAGCTGGCATCGGACTTCTTCCGCAAGCTCTATGACAACGGAAAGTTCATACAGAAGACCAGCGAGCAGTACTATGACCCAGAGGCAAAGATGTTCCTGGCAGACCGCTACATTACCGGTGAATGCCCTCACTGCCACAACGAGAAGGCATACGGCGACCAGTGTGAGAAGTGCGGTACATCGCTCTCTCCTACAGACCTGATCAATCCTGTCAGCACAGTGACCGGATGCAAGCCAGTCATGAAGGAGACAACCCACTGGTACCTGCCACTGGAGCAGTACCAGGAGTGGCTTGAGAAGTGGATTCTTGAGGGCCACAAGGAGTGGCGTCCTAACGTATATGGTCAGTGCAAGAGCTGGCTTGACATGGGCCTGCAGCCACGTGCCGTAAGCCGTGACCTTGACTGGGGTATTCCAGTACCGGTTGAAGGCGCTGAGGGCAAGGTTCTCTACGTGTGGTTCGATGCTCCTATCGGCTACATCAGCAATACAAAGGAACTGTGCGATGCTCATCCTGAGAAGGGCAGCTGGGAGACTTGGTGGAAGGATCAGGACACCCGTCTGGTTCACTTCATTGGAAAAGACAACATTGTCTTCCACTGCATTGTCTTCCCGTCGATGCTGAAGGCCGAGGGCAGCTACATCCTGCCTGACAATGTACCTAGCAACGAGTTCCTGAACCTTGAGGACGACAAGATCTCAACCTCACGCAACTGGGCCGTATGGGTACACGAATACCTTGAGGATTTCCCAGGCAAGGCCGATGTAATGCGTTACGTACTGACCGCCAATGCCCCTGAGACCAAGGACAACAACTTCACTTGGAAAGATTTCCAGGCACGCAACAACAATGAGCTGGTTGCTGTATATGGCAACTTCGTCAACCGTGCACTTGTGCTGACACAGAAGTACTTCAACGGAAGTGTTCCAGAGCGTGGCGAGCTGACAGACTACGACAATGAGACTCTCAAGGAGTTTGCTGACGTAAAGCAGAATCTTGAGAACCTGCTTGAGAACTTCAAGTTCCGTGAGGCTCAGAAAGAGGCCATGAACCTGGCCCGCATAGGAAACAAGTACCTGGCAGATACAGAGCCTTGGAAGCTTGCAAAGACAGACATGAAGCGCGTTGAGACTATCCTCAACATAGCCCTTCAGCTGGTTGCCAACCTGGCCATTGCATTTGAGCCGTTCCTGCCGTTCAGCAGTGAGAAACTGCGTGGCATGATTGGTCTTGAGACCTTTGACTGGAACCAGCTTGGAAGCATCGACCTTCTGGCTGCAGGACATGTCATGGCAAAGCCTGAACTGCTGTTTGAGAAGATTGAGGACGATGCAATTGAGGCCCAGATACAGAAACTGCTCAAGTCAAAGGAAGAGAATGAGAAGAAGGCTGCTGCCGAGAAGCCTGCCAACCCAATAAAGGCCAACATTGAATTCCCTGAATTTGAGAAGCTTGATATCCGCGTAGGTACAGTACTGGAGTGCCAGAAGGTTCCTAAGGCAGATAAGCTGCTTCAGTTCAAGATTGACGACGGACTGGGCGGCCGCACCATCCTTTCAGGCATTGCAGCCTACTACAAGCCAGAGGAACTGGTGGGCAAGCAGGTATGCTTCATTGCCAACCTGGCACCACGCAAGATCCGTGGCATTGAGAGCCAGGGCATGATCCTGAGCGCTCTTGACGCTGACGGCAAACTGGCTGTCACCACAGTAGAAAAGCAGGTTAAGCCGGGCAGCGAAGTCTGCTGAAAAACATTGACACGTGGCTAGGAACATTGCAGTTGTACTGGCAGGAGGCTCTGGTTCCAGAACCGGACTGAACATTCCGAAAGAGTTTCTTCCTGTTGCGGGAAAGACGGTTCTTGAGCACTCCGTAGAGGCTTTCCACCGCAATCCGGGTATTGATGAGGTTATCATTGTCATCAGTCAGGATTATATTGAAACTGCAAGGGACCTATGCCGGAAGAACGGCTGGAACAAGGTGACTCAGATTCTTCCAGGAGGAAGTGAAAGGTACGAGTCCAGCCTTTCTGCCATAAACGCATACAATGACCAGCCTGGCTGCAACCTGATTTTCCATGATGCAGCTAGGCCACTGGTCACTGACCGTATCATTTCCGATACAATAAAGGCCCTTGAAGCGAACAGGGCTGTGTCTGTAGCCGTTCCGTCAACAGACACCATAGTAACAATAAAGGAACCTTCTGCCAATCCTGTAACTGACAAGGTGCTGGACAGGCGAATGCTCTACTGTGAGCAGACACCCCAGGGATTCAGGCAGTCCACCATCAGACAGGCGTATGAGATTGCCCTGAAGGATCCCGCTCTGGTCTCTACCGATGACTGCGGTACGGTTCTAAAGTATCTTCCTCAGGTACCGGTTGTAATTGTCCCTGGTGACCGTGACAACATCAAGCTGACCTATCAGGAGGATATTCCCATGGTTGAATTCCTGTTAAGCCGCAGAAGTCTATGATGGTATCAATAATCACCCCAGTTTACAATGTTTCCGGCTGCATCAGACGCTTCATTGAGTCTATGCTCTCGCAGACACTGACAGACATTGAGGTGATTCTGGTTGATGACCATGGCCAGGATGAGAGCATATCAATTGCCCATCAGATAACTGATTCCTATACAGGCCAGATAACGTTCCGCTATCTGGAGACCCCATGCAACAGCGGGCCCGGTGCAGCCAGGAACATAGGTCTGGATGCAGCCAGGGGCAAGTATGTGGCCTTTGTTGACAGCGACGACACAATAGATCCGGAGTTCTGCCATTATCTTGTTGAATCTGCCGAGCATAATGACAGTGACATGTGCTGCTGCCATCTTGAGATATTTGACGAGAACGGCTCCTCACAGGGAGTAAAGTGCAATCCGCCGGTTCCTGACGGAGAGTTCTCAGGACAGGTGCGCAGGCAGTTCCTGTCAAGCTACGTATCATATTTCACGACCTTCATCTACAGAAGGGAGATGCTTGACCGCAATGGCATACGCTTTCCTGCTGGCCGCAGCTCAGAGGACAGCATGATGCTCTGCTGCGCACTGCTCTGCTGCAGGCGTATCTCTCAGGTAAACAGGTATATGTACAGATATCTGCGTCAGTCAGGCTCCCTTACCATGAAGACCGATGCCACCCGCTATCGTCAGAAACTGGATTCAATGAACGCCCTGATGAAAGGAATCCGTGAGCGTGGCTGGTATTCCTTAGACAAGGATGAACTGGATTTCATCTACTACAAGAAGGGATTCCTGGTTTCCGTATTCAATTACATTGCAAATACCGGCACTCCCAGGACCGATGTCATAAAGGGCATCTATCAGGAACTGAAGACAGTGCTCCCGGATTACAGAAACTGCCCTTACGTGAAGGGCAGTCTGAAATTCAGGATGCTGGGCCTGCTCATAGGCAGTGCTCCTGCTGTATCGATTTGGGTCATCCGCCTTTATCTGAAACTGAAAGGCGGACAGACCATGCTTTAATCCTCCTGCTTGCGGCGTGATTTCACAACGCTGCCTACAATCAGTCCTAGAACTGTTGCATACATCAGCAGAACAAAGAATGCAGAGATTGTGTTGCCCTTCCTTACGCTGTCAGGGCGGAACTCCATGCGGATTTCATGCTGGCCGGCCGGAACATTCATGGCACGTAGCAGGTAGTTCACGCGGAACAGGTCAACCTGCTGGTCATCAATATAAGCCTTCCATCCGTGCGGATAGTAGATTTCAGAGAAGACCACGGTACCGTCCTGCTGTGATGTGCTGGTATATGTCAGTACGTCAGGAGTATAGCTGTTCAGCTTGATTCTGGCGCTGCTGTCATGGCCCGGAGTCAGGTTCCTGACATAACCGGCAAAGTCGTCGTCAAGCACTGCAGTGTTCTTCAGGTTGATGGTTCCCAGGGCAGCACACTCCTGCTGTGGAGTCTCTACCACTACCAGGGTATCTACGAACCACGCATTGCCCATGGCCATAGGATTGCGCTGTGGAACAACCTGACCCTGATCGTTCTGGGTGATTACGTACTTGGCGTTCAGCATGCTGATTACGTTCAGGTCCATCTTTGAAAGGTATTGCTCAATGTTATCCTGATAGCGGCGAAGCTTGGCTGCGCTGTATCCGCCAAGAGACTTCAGGCGGTATGACGTGCGGGCATCGTTGAATGTGTTCGATGCCAGGTTGAATACCCTGAAATGCGGGTCGGTATCCTGAAGCAGGGCCTGCTCGTATGGCTGGATTGCATATACGCTCTGGTTCTGCTTTGGAGTTACAAAGTTGCTGTCGTTCAGGAAGCGCTTGTCAATTGGGAACATGTCGGCAATCACAAGTACTGTGACTGCTGCAATCATATACTTCTGCTCAAGCTTGCGGTTGGCGTAGAGCCATACTACTGCAACTCCAAGCACAATGAACAGCAGTGAGCGGAATGAGTCGTTGCGTAGCATGTTCATTCTCTCGGCAATGACGGCCTGGTATGCCCAGTCTGGCAGCTGGGCTGCTATGTTTGCATCGTATGACGATGTAAAGGTCAGCAGTGAGCTTCCAAACAGTCCCAGAATAAGGCAGATGCCTCCGGTTATGCCTGCACTTATGTAAATCTGACGGTTGAACTTCTCTGTGTCGCGTCTCTCCATGATCTCCTTCAGGGCAAGGAAGGCCAGGAGCGGCATGGTAATCTCTGCCACTATCAGGATTGAAGAGACAGAACGGAACTTGTCATAAAGAGGGAACCAGTCAAAGAAGAAACGGGTCAGGCCCATCCAGTTGTTACCCCATGACAGGGCAAATGAGAAGAGGGTGGCGGCCAGAAGGCCCCACTTGTATGGGCTCTTTACAATCAGAAGTCCCAGTATGAAGAGGAAGCATACCAGTGCTCCTGCATAGACAGAACCTACGGTGAATGGCTGCTCGCCCCAGTATGTCGGCGCCGATGCGCAGAAACTGGCGGCATCGGACTTTGATACTCCGTGCTTCACAAGAGAGTTGTAGAGCTCTGAATCCGTGCCTACGTCATAGCCTGATGCGGTTCCCATGTAGCCTGGTATCAGGAATGTCAGGGATTCGCCTATTCCGTAGCTCCAGGCAGTTGCGTAATCAAGGTCAAGGCCGCTGGTCTTGTTCGCATCGGACTTGTCAGTCAGGTCAGACTGGCCGCCACGCATGGTCTCTGCCGCATATTCGTTGTTCGCAAAGATGTTGGCGCATCCTGTTCCCATACCTACACCTACCGATGCTGCAAACAGCAGGGTAGCAATGCCGAACTCCTTGAACTTCTTCTGTACGGCATGGTTGTAGAGCTCAACAAGGAAGAGGATTCCAATGAGCATGAACATGTAATATGCCATCTGTGGATGCGGAGAGAATCCCATTGCGGTGAAGATCATTGTGAGTGCGGTTCCCCATCCATACCTTTTATTATATATCAGGTAGAATCCGGCAACAACCACTGACATCATGGCTATTGACCAGGCTTTTCCGTTATGACCTGCAGCTTCAATGATAAAAAAGTATGATGAGAATCCAGTTGCCAGGGCACCGGCTATACTCAGCCATCTGTCAACCTTGAACGAGCGCATGAGCACATAGAAGCAACAGAAGAACATGATGAAAACCAGCGGCATCTGCTTTGATGAAGGATGGCAGACCTTGAGCAGTGGCTGCATGAGTGTGGTTGACAGGTATCTGCCACCACCAATCTGGTAGTTCGGCATACCGGCAAACATTGAACCGGTCCACCATGTGCGGTTGCCTGTCTCCTGATGATACTGTACTGCTTCCTGTACGGCAGCACGGCCATTGATGTCATCGCCGGTCTGGATTACACGCCCCTGGAGTGAAGGGATGCAGTAAACGCATGAGATGATGACGAATAGTGCAAAAGCGACTATGTACGGCAGGTATTTCTGCAGTTTTTTGTTCTTATCCATTTGTCTGTATTTGATTTCAGGACACGAAAGTACGTTTTTTTGCTGAACCACGGGGGGCGTTGGACACCTTTTTACTATTTTTGTCCTTATAAACAGCATATCCGGCAATGGACATCATAATATTAGGTACCGCTTATCCGTATCGCGGAGGTCTTGCAGTCTATAATGAGAGGCTTGCCCATGAGTTCCAGAATGAGGGTGACAATGTGGAGATTTTCACGATCAGCCTTCAGTATCCATCATTTCTCTTTCCAGGAAAGACCCAATACTCTGAGGACAGTGCTCCTCAGGACCTTAAGATAAGCCGTCTTGTAAACTCCTGCAATCCGCTGAACTGGATAAAGGTAGGACGCATGATCCGTGACAGGAAGCCTGACCTAGTGGTAATAAAGTTCTGGCTGCCGTTCATGGCTCCATGCCTTGGTACCATTGCTCGCATTGCCAGGAGCAATGGTCACACCAGAGTGGTCTCAATCCTTGACAACGTCATTCCGCACGAGCACAGACCGGGCGACAGGTTGTTTGCCCGATATTTTGTGAATTCCGTAAACGGTTTCGTGGCTATGTCAGACTCTGTTCTGGCCGATGTCCAGACACTTGACAGTACCCGCACGAAAGTCTTCTGCAGGCATCCCCTGTACGACAATTTCGGTGAACCTGTTGAAAGGGAGGAGGCAATTGAATACCTTGGACTCAACAGCAGTCAGCGGTACATGCTCTTCTTTGGCCTGATACGTGATTACAAGGGCCTTGACCTGATGCTCAGGGCATATGCAGACAGCCGTTTCCGCAAGATGAATGTAAAGCTGATTGTTGCGGGTGAGTTCTACAGCGGCTCAGAGAAATACTTTGAACTTGAAAAGGAACTTGGACTTGAGGGAATGGTCATCTGGAAGAGCGATTTTGTCCCTGACAGCCAGGTCCGCTACTACTTTGGAGCCGCTGATATCGTAGTGCAGCCATACAAGTCCGCAACACAGAGCGGTGTTACCCAGATTGCATACCATTTTGAGAAGCCTATGCTGGTTACCAACGTGGGCGGTCTTGCAGAGATTGTTCCAGACGGCCAGGCCGGCTATGTGGTGGAACCAGATGAGAGGCAGATTGCCGATGCCCTTGTGGATTTCTTCCGCTCAAACCGACAGAAGCATTTCCGTGACGGGCTTCTGCAGGAGAAGAGACAGTATTCTTGGTCAAACATGACCCGTTCCGTAAGGAAGGCCATGGAAGATGTTGATTGATATGATAGTCAGAAGCAAAGCACCCCTTAGACTCGGACTTGCCGGAGGTGGCAGTGACGTGTCACCATACAGTGATATTTACGGAGGTAACGTACTGAATGCTACCATTGACCTGTACGCTTACTGTACCATACAGGAGACAAGTGACGGAATGATCAGTCTTGAGGCTACTGACCTCAGGCAGTCGGTATGCTATCCTTTGGCCGGGAGCCTTCCTGTGGATGGCGTGCTGGACCTGCACAAGGGCGTATTCAACCGCGTTGTCAAGGAGTTTGGAATTACTCCAAGAGCCTGTAGGATAACAACATACTCAGACGCTCCGGCCGGCAGTGGGCTGGGCTCTTCATCTACAATGGTAGTTTGTATCCTGAAGGCTTTCGTCGAGTGGTACAATTTGCCTATGGGTGACTATGAGATTGCCCGCATGGCCTATGAGATAGAACGCATTGACCTGGCCCTTGACGGTGGAAAGCAGGATCAGTATGCAGCTGCCTTTGGCGGATTCAACTTTATGGAGTTCCTGCCTGAGGGACAGGTCATAGTCAATCCTCTGCGTGTAAAGCGCTGGATAGTTGACGAACTGGAGGCATCGATTGTACTCTATTATACCGGAGCATCGCGCTCGTCGGCAGCCATCATCCAGGAGCAGCAGAAGAATACCAGCAGCGGAAATGGACAGGCAATTGACGCGATGCACAGGATAAAGCAGAGTGCCATAGATATGAAACGTGCTCTTCTTGAAGGAAATATCGCTCAGTTTGCATCAATTCTGGGAAAGGCCTGGGAAGACAAGAAGAAGATGGCCAAGGCTATCAGCAACCCTATGATCCAGGAGGCATTTGACGTGGCGTTTGCTGCCGGTGCAACGGCTGGCAAGGTCAGTGGAGCCGGTGGCGGTGGCTTTATCATTTTCATGATGGATCCTACCCGCAAGCGTCAGGTAATGGATGCCCTCTCTGCCATGCCGGGACAGGTCGTAGGATTCCAGTTCTCAGAAGGAGGCACCCATGGCTGGAAGTTGTACTTTTAATCTTGAACTCAAGAAGCAACCTGATAACAGAGGATTATTCCGTGTTTACATACGGATAACAAAGGATCGCAGGCTCAAGAGAGTTGCTACCTCTGTATATCTGAAACGTATTTCGGACTGGAATCCGCTTTCAAGGAACAGCCGTTTTGTGAAGGCCACAGATCCGGATTCCGATGCCAAGAATTCAAGGCTTCTGTCTGAACTGGACAGCGTGAAGCGTTTTTTCAACGACAATGGTCAGAACCTTCTCTCCCTGGCGGCATATACTCCATTCGCAGAGAGTTCGCCGCACATGTCGGTCCTGGACTACATTCATGAACAGGTTGAACAGAGCTCTGCCTTAGGTAAGCAGAAATCGCGCCATTACAGGGTTCTTGAGGAGAAGTTTGAACAGTTCTGTGCTTCAAGACCTGGTGGCAGCATGGATTTTCGGGACCTTACTCCTGCAATTATCTGTGATTTTGAGATGTTTCTGCATACCGTTTCCAGAAGCAGGGGACAGGATTGCAGCAGGCTTAGCCAGAGTTATGTCAATTCAATAATGGCCCAGTTCAGGACAGTTATACGCCGGGCTGTCATGACAGAGAAGGTAATCCTTCCGGAACAGGATCCGTTCAGGCTGTACAAGCCGGGCAGGGTTTCTGTAATGAAGGAGAAGCTTGAAGAATATGAAATCCAGGCACTTGCTGAACTGGAACTTACACCCGATTCCCAGCTGTGGCACACCCGTAACTGCTTTCTGTTCTCATTCTACTGTGCAGGAATCAGGGCCGCTGACTTGATGCAGCTCAGGTGGCTGAATGTCAGGGACGGGCATCTGCACTACCAGATGGGCAAGAACCGCAAGGTCAAGGATATAGTCCTGGTGCCTCAGGCACTGCAGATTCTTGGGCTATACAGAACTCAGCAGGCATGTGATACGGATTACATCTTTCCGTTGCTTGACAGTAAGGCTCCCTGGGCACAATGGTATTCTCCCAGCCAGCGTGATACCATGCCGCTTCAGCTGAAGGAACAGCTCTTCATGCAGACTTCTGCGCGAAATGTAGTCCTGAACCGGAATCTGAAGAAACTGGCTGCCATGGCCGGCATCGGCAAGAACCTGTCTTTCCATATCAGCCGCCATTCATTTGCTTATCTGGCAATGAAAAAAGGAGTTGATCCGATGATCATCAAGCAGTCGCTGTCCCATTCCAGCCTGACAACTACAGAACGTTATCTTGGTGAGTTCGGCGAATCTGAGGTCAGCACGGCACTACAGCAACTTTTTGCAACAGACAAACAAGCGGAACGCACTGTAAGCCTGACAGAACTGGTGAATGCCTTGAAAGAAGAATCTCAGGACGTTCTGGAAAGAGTTCTTACAAGGCTCTCAATCCTGAGTTGAGCAATCTGCTGGAAAAGAATTGTCACTGTAAAAAAAAATCATCGCATAAAACTGACAAAAAGTTTCACTGTTATTTTGTTTATGCAAGTGCATCGTACAGATTATGAGCTTCTTTGCGTAATAGGTTTGACTTTGGCTATAAGACAAACCTTGCTGACCTTGCAAAGACTGACCCAGTAGG
>JAKSIY010000001.1 GCA_024398535.1 Bacteroidaceae bacterium | reverse complement strand
CCACGATGCAATCAAGCCTGTTGTTGAGAAGCTCTACGCTTCTGTAAAGTGTGGTAACGAGGCTCAGATCTCAATCGACAGCAACTCAAAGCCAGACTATCGCGATGGTCTTGAGAAGGAGCTGAAGGCTCTTCGTGAGAGCGAGATGTGGCAGACTGGTGCCGTTGTTCGCAAGCTCCGTCCTGAGAACAACTGATCAGTTTCCTGATAATAAAATAAGCGGGTGGTATCTGATTGATACCACCCGCTTATTTTATTCACTCTCTTTTATCAGAATGTCTTGTAACGGTTATCCACTACAGATGCCTTATAGAAAAGCTCCTGGATAAGAGTATTTGAGATGTTGCGTGACTCAATAGCCTTTACACGCTCAGCCTCAGCAGAAGCCTCAAACTCTGTTGAGTGATTGTCTGGAGAAATCTTCTCTGCAACAAACACACCGCCTGAACCCTTGATAGGAGCACTCAGATGCTCACGGTCAAGATGATATACTGCAGCACCGATAAGAGGCTCGTTAGAGTAAGTCATGGATACAAATGCTGGAGTTGTAAAGTTAACGAACTTAACTGTGTCAACCTGTACACCCTCAACTGAGCGAAGCTCCTGGATAGAAGAAGCAGAAGCCATTCTCTTGGTCAGAATCTCAGCCTTCTTGTCGTTGATAAGCTGTGGCATGAGCTGTGCCTGCATATCCTCAACTGGACGGTAGCCCTTCTTGTGAATCTTGTTGAGAGCAACTACAAGCAGATGATCATTGTTCTCACCTACCTCATAGATTCTTGAAACCTCACCCTCCTTTGCCTCAAACAGCCAGCGCAGAGCCTCGTGTGACTTGGCTACATCTGCTACATTGTAGCTGTTGCTCTGGAAGTCATTGATGGTATATACACGGTAACCGTTCTCCTCTGCATTGTTCTTCAGATCCTGAATTGTGGTATTGCCTGCAACAAACTGGCTGAGTTTGTCATAAGCAACATTGCTTGTCTCATTGCTGAAAAGAACCTCTCTCTTGATGATTGCTGTATTGTACTTGGTTACAGGCTTCTTTACATCAGTAACTTTCATGATCAGGGTTGCACCGTCAAGCGCAAGGTTTACTACATCACCCTTCTTCATACCCATCAGAGTATTCAGGTAGAGAGCATCGTTGCCGCTATAAGCACCACCCTCATACATTACTGAAGAAATCCACTCCTCAGCTCCGCTCTGTGAATACTTCTGGGCAATCTCCTCAAAGTCTGCACCTGCCTTGATTGCCTTGAAGATGCTGTCTGCAAGCTGAGCTGTAGCAGCCTCGTCCTCTGCAACTACCTGCATGCGATGGAAGCAGATTGAGTCATAAGCGCTGACTGTTGAAAGAATCTTGAATGCATTGTATGAGTCATCTGATGCATTGTAGTAAGGACCGAATACCTCACCTACTGCAACAGAGTCAAGTCTTACTGCCACATCAAGTGGAAGAGCCTCTCTGGTAGTTGGAACCTCACTGAAGAGAACTGAAGACTCAGCAAGACGGATGAATGCTGCCAGATCCTCAGTAGTCTCAGCCAGCTGCTCAGCAGAAGCAGAAACCTCAGAGAGAACCTCATCACGGTCTGCCTGGCTTGGCAGAATCTCAACATCAATGTAGTTGATGTCACGGCTCTCTGCAAGCTGGTTGAAGAGCTCCTTCTTCTCATTGTACATCTTCTTTACATCTGCAGAAGATACGCTTACGAGTGTATCTGCAAGTGCTGTGTAAGGGATTGCAGCAAGAAGGATGTCTGATCTTCTGATTCTGTTCTCATAAGAGTTCTTCAGGGAAACAGGGTTTGTTACAACTGAACCCTGAACCAGTGAAAGATACTTTGAGTAGAGAAGTGAAGTCTTGATGTTGTCCTCAATGTAAAGCCAGAAGTTGTACATGTTGTCATAGTACTCCATGTACTCAGCAGGCATTGCATCGCGCTCCATTGAGTTGTAGCTTACAAGGAAGCTCGTCAGGTAGTCAACGTCAAACTCACCGTTTGCATTGGTGAATGGAGTCTGTGAAAGAACTGCGCTCTGGCCAGATTCAATGACAGCCTGAACTTCTGCATCTGTAACTCTGAGACCGATTGCCGAGCACTCCTTCTCAAAAAGGCTCTTGCGAACCATTGTGTTCCAAACCTCATCCTTGACAGCTGTGTACTGCTCGTCAGAAAGGTTGTTGACACCCATTGAGAACTTTACAACCTCAGCATACTTCTCAACCTCATCCTGAAAGTCCATAGCGCTGACTGACTTGCCATTAATCTCACCGACCATGACCATACCCTGGTTAGGACGGAGAATCTTCCAGGCATCACCGGCGATGAAAGCCAGCAGAGCCAAACCGATCACGATAATCAACAGAGGACCTCTGTTTCTGATTTTCTGTAATGTTGCCATTTTTATGTTTTGTTATTTTTAAAATCAAAAATGCGCCCTTTAGAGCAAGAGCGCACAAAAATACTAAAAATAAGTTACCTAAAAAACAAACAGGCCCTTTATTTTATATAACGGGCGCACGCATGTTCTACTCTTCAACAGGGAAGATACCTTCTGTCTTGCGGATTGTGTAGCGTGTGAAATCCTGATTCGACTCAAAGCCACGGCCTTTTATGACCTGTTTTTCCTGTCTGATTACAATCAGGCTGTCGGAATAGACCAGTTCCTTGCGTTGGTCCCAGAACAGAAGAGGGGTATCAAACTGTTCCTTGTCAACATTGTCGGCATGGACGTTTCCCCTAAGTTCCCATATCTTGGAGTTCTCATAGAAATACGCAGTATCAGCAACAACAGACGACGTCACTGCCATTGCCGAATCATACACCTCAAGGTAGGCGCCCTTTTCAAATGCCTGATATGGAGGTTTTGCCTGATCAAACATCTTCCACTCCTCGGCAATAATCTGATACTTGACCTGGCCGTTTTCTGAGATGAGTGAAGAGATACCTCTGGTTGTCATGATTGCAGTTGAGTCACGGTTGGTGACAGCCTCGCCCAGCTGCTTGTTCCTGCCCGAGCAGGCAGAAAAGAGAACAGGCATGGCCACCGCCAGAAGAGCGGCTGCCATGCCCATATTAAGATCATGCCTGTTCAGCACTTTTTTATCAACGGATAGTGGTTGTTTCATTGATCCAACCCTTGATCTCAATTGTGTCACCCTTCTTGTAGCGGTACATAAAGAGATCCTCTGCCTTTGGAGTATGTGCAGAATATGTTCTGATGAGCTCATTTGCCTTGTCTGCTACGCTTGGGTCAACGCTCTTTGCTCTCTGCAGCTTGTCAAGTACTACAAAGTATGTGCACTGGTTCAGAGGAGCATCGTCACACCAGCGGATGTTGCTTGCATACATCTGTGCAAGAAGGATGTATGAGTTACCGTCGTTAGGATTCAGAGAGATAGCCTTCTGGATGTATGGCTTGGCCTTTGCAGCCTGCTTCATTGAAGCGAACATGATAGCACCGGCAGCATAGTAGAGACTGGCCTTCTTGGCGTCGTCAGACTCAAGCTCAATTGCCTGATCAAGGTACTCCATAGCCTTCTCATACTCCTGACGCTTGTTGGCGTACATGAGACCAAGGCTCTTGGCAGTCTCACTTGATGGAGAGATCTTGTAAGCATACTCAGCTGCTGCGAAATATGCATCTGAATTAGTACACTTGAGCATATCCATAACCTTTACGACCTTTGTAAGGTACTCAAGGTCACCCTTGTTCTCCTCTACCTTTGGAGCGTAGATTGCCTGGAGACTCTCGCAGTCAGCAGCACCACTGTTTACGAAGTATGCATCAATGTTGTCCTTGGTATTGCGGGCAGCAGCAAGAAGCTGGTCATTGGTCTGCTTTGCAATTACAGCATTGATGTATGTAGAGCAGTCAAGGTAGTCCTGAAGGATTCCCTCACGATGCGCATCCTTGTCCTTCTTGTACTTTGCATTTGAAATCTTCATCAGGTCACCGAGTACATAGTATGTTGTATTCTCAGCACCAAGGGTCACAGCCTCACGCAGGTAAGAATATGCCTTGTCAATGTTTACCTTTGAGTTGTAGGTGATGTAGTCATGAGCCTGAAGACCCTTGACCTCAGCAACGGTCACGTTTGTGTTGTAAACCCTGTTCAGTTCATCAAGATACTTGAGACGCTGCTCATAAACCTGCAGCAGCTCATCGGTGTAGGCAGCCTTCTTGTCTGCATCGGTCTCCTTGGTGATAAGGTCACGCAGGATCTTTGCACCATTGGTATAAGTTGCAGCCTGGGCCAGAGGGGCATCGTTGAACACCTCTTTCCAGAAAGGATAGGCCTCTGCAAAGTCATTGGTCTTAACGTGCTCAGTATAAATGCTTATGTTCTCGATGCACTTGATTGAGTCCTGACCATGACCATAACGTGATCCGTCCTCAATACCTTTCTGAGCAAATGCTCCGGCAGAAACCAGAAGCGACAGAAGTAAAAGATTGCTTCTCATTTTCATATTCATTTATTGGTTATTCCTTGTTATATTTATTCTCCTCAATTTACTGAACCTGGATCTTCTGGAACCAGATTTCGTTGAAAGATATGCTCACGCTCAGTTTCAGGTAATTCTCTGTAACCAGACCGGAAACTGCCGGTCTAACATGAACATACTGTCCAGCGATATTTACGTTTGACAGGCCATTCCATCTGTTTATGATTGGCAGGGACAAACCTGCTGATACACCATATTCAGTAGGACCGGCCGTAGCATTGCCGACATTGAAGTACGGCTGCTGCCAACTAAGGCCTGCTCTATATATAGAACGTTTGAAAATATTTTTGTTAGTCCTGTCGGGCTGAAAAATCATTCCGCCGGAGATTCTCATGCAGTCAGACCCGGCCCTATTGAAGGCCAGACCGTCACTCCACTGCTGGTATCTTGCATCCAGGGCAAGGGTCAGACGGTCATGTGTATAGGAGATTCCCGCACCCACTCCAAGAGGAAGACGGAAAGCATTGTCTATTACAGCAGTATCAGCAACCAGCAGGGTGGAACCGTTCAGGGTGTTGCTTATTTCCTGATAGTCTGCATTGAGGTTCATTGCCGGCTGGAACACGGCACCAATCGTCATCTGGTCACCCTTGATGTTGAAGGTTGACTGCACTCCGAAGTCAGTCTTGATTGCCCTCATGGAAGCAGTATAAATCTTCTGTCTGGAATACATTGAAGACTCGCTGTAGGTATTGTCAATCTGATGGCTGATGTCACCGTACAGATAGCTCAGGTTCACACCGGCTGAAAGCTGCTTGAGAGCCCTCCAGCCAAAGCCCAGCGTAAACTGCCTGAGACCTCCGTCACCGAAGAAGGTATTTGTGGTCACCACCTCACCGTCCTCATCATTGCGGATGACCTTTGAATTTGAGAAGGCATAACCGACAGTTGAATATGGCAGCAGGCTGAAGGTACATCCTACTGTCCTGGCAACCCTGAACTGCAGCGCAAAGTAGTCAAGGCTGGTATTCCGGGCATTCAGTCTGACGCCGTTTTCCTGGAAGTTTCCGTTCTGTGCAGAGAAGCCAAAGTCCATGAGGAATGTCAGCGTGTCAACAGAAGAATAGGCTGCCGGATTCAGGGTGTTGATGGTATTTCTTTCACGAAGGCCGATGCCCGTGCTTCCCATGGCACGGTTGACGCCCGCAGAAAGCTCTCCCAGAGAACCAAGACCATACCTTGAATATGGCGAATTGACACCATTCTGGGCACACACGGAGCTACCCAGGACAGATGCCGAAAACAATGCCACTGCAAGTATTCTATTCAGTCTTGTCATAGTCAAATATTCTGTCCAAACCCAGAAGTACCAGATTTGGTTCTGCAAAGTTGCTACTTTTTATTCTGTTTTCAAAGAGTTGGGAATCTCCACCGGTTAAAAAAATCAAAAGAGAGGGATATCTTTCACGTAACCGGTCAATATAGCCATCTATTTCATTGACCATACCTTGTATTACACCGCTTCTGATTGCGGTCTCCGTATCGGTTCCGAAAAGGGGCGTACTGCCCTGCAGCGGAACCTGCGGCAACCGTCCGGTGTGCTCATGAAGGGCACGTATCCTCAGGGAGGCTCCGGCCGAGATGTTGCCACCCACAAAAACTCCGTCACTGGACACGAAATCGACCGTCATGGCAGTTCCGGCATCTATCACCAGCAGATTCCGGGACGGATGCATGAACCAGGCTCCCACTGCAGCAGCAAGCCGGTCCATTCCAAGGGTATGGGGAGTACTGTATCCGATTCTGATTGGAAGCGAGCTTTCATGCGTCAGCTTCATGACTGGAACCTGAAGATTTCCGACAAGTTGGGATACGAGGTCAGAATCCTGTCTGACAGAGCAATACACGCAGCTGTCTGCCTGTTCTGCCATGCGCAGGATGTCATGCGTTACGGCATCGCGCACCACCTCAACAGGAGTTCCGTTGTCAAACAGAGCCGCCTTCACGCTGGTGTTGCCTATGTCCAGGACCAATCTCATCTGAATGCCATTTCCCTATCAGAGTACAAAGGAAATGCTTTTTCTTCAAACAGCACTGCCTTCATAGCCGATAAAGTTGTACTTTTGCACGTTACAAGCACAACGCCAGATATGAAAAGCATCAGAAAAATACTGTTGTCCATTGCCCTGTTGACTGCATCATTTGCCGGCGCGCAGGAAGACAGCCTCAGGATAAGCCTGCTGACATGTTCACCGGGAGCATCGGTCTATGAGGTTTACGGACACAGCGGAATACGCGTTCAGAACCTTACAACCGGTCAGGACCTGATATTCAATTACGGCCTGTTTGATTTCTCATCGCCGCACTTTGTGTGGAGATTCCTGCTGGGCCAGACAGACTACTGGCTGGGGGCGCAGTATGCAGACGGCTTTCTCAGGGAATACGCGAGAAGAGGCTCTTACGTATATGAACAGGAGCTGGCACTGACTCAGGAACAGGCCAGAAAACTGCACAGCCTGCTTCTTGAGAACTACCTGCCCGAGAACCGCACGTACCGTTATAATTTCTTTTACAACAACTGCTCTACCATGGCCCGCGACATCATTGAAAAGGCCATTGAAGGAGGAATTACCTACAGCGATGCAGCGAGTGGAAATACCCTCAGGGACGTGCTTCATCAGTTCAACATGGTACAGCCCTGGGGCAGTTTCGGTGAAGACCTGCTGATTGGTTCTGAAGCTGACGGGGAAACCCAGGGCAGGACTCTGGAATTCTGCCCCCAGATTCTGATGGAGCACTTTTCTGAAGCGTCCATATCTGACGGAAACGGAGGCAGCAAGCCGCTGGTCCGGAAGCAGAGCGCAATTGTAGTACCCCAAAATCCGGTGGCATTCAAGTCTCCGCTGCTCAATCCGCTCCAGGCATCGGTCATCTTCCTGCTGGCAATAATTCTGATCAGTGCATTTGACTGGTATCTAAGACGTTCGCTATACATAACAGACTTCATCCTGCTAACCTTACAGGGGGCAGCAGGTCTGCTGATATGCTTCATGTTCTTCTTCTCTGAACATCCGGGAGTAGGCTCCAACTGGCTGGTGATTCCATTCAATCCGCTCCCACTCATCTGCCTGCCTCTGGTAGTCATCAAGGCAAAACGCAAGCGCATTGAGTGGTGTCTGATTGCCGATGCCCTGCTGCTGATACTGTTCCTGGCCTTCTCATGGGCCATGCCGCAGCAGTTCCAGTGGGCCACCCTGATCATCATTGCAGCCATGGCCATAAGATTCTTAAGCACGGCAATCCTATCTGTCAGAAACAGGGACAGAATACACTACAGGAACAAGAATGCGTCTGTTGCAAAAATAATCCTGCCAGCCATGCTGCTGTCCATCCCACTGACTGCCGATGCCCAGAAACCTAAACTGGTCGTTGGCATCATGATTGACGGACTGGATTCAAGAAGCCTGGACCGCATATCTCCGCTGCTCTCAAACCAGGGCATTGTCATGCTGCGTGACAACGGGTATGTCAGGACTCAGGTATCGCAGCAGTTTGACGGAGTTGAAAGGGCATCGGCAGTAGCGTCAGTCTATACCGGAACCGTTCCGTTCTACCATGGAATCGTGGCAGACAAGTGGATGGATCGCAAGACCAGGAATATCACCACGGCCACAGAGGACCACCAGTTCAAGGGAATAAACACCATGGAGGATACGTCGCCAGCCAAGCTACTGGTTACCAATCTGGCAGATGAGATGAAGATCAGTTCGGACGGTCTGTCACAGATATGTGCCATTGCGGTTGACCGCGATGCTGCCGTGCTGTCCGGAGGCCATGAGGCCGATGCCGTAATCTGGCTGAACGATGAGGATGCACGCTGGAGTTCAAGCCTGTACTACTCAAAAAAATTCCCACACTGGGCAGACAGCCTGAACACCATGAACAGGGAGCAGATCACATGGAAGCCGTCACTTGAGCTGGACAGATATCTTGGGAGTAGCATCCGCGCCTTCCACCATCAGTTCCGCAGCAATGAGGTTCTTGAAGTCAAGACCAGCCCTGCCGCCAATGACATGGTGACACGTGCCGCCCTGGCTGCCATCAAGGGCATGCAGCTTGGCAAGGACCAGGCCCCGGACCTGCTGGCACTAACATACCGGGCATCGGGATTCAGGAATGACTACCCCAACCCTGAGACGGCAGAATACCAGGACCTGATTGTCAGGCTGGACAAAGGCATCGCACAGGTAATCAAGGCAGCAAGAGAAGCCGCAAAGGACGGCCCGGTCCTGATTTTCCTGACAACTACCGGCAGCAGGAGCGCTAAGGTTCCGGAACTGACCGGATCAAGGATTCCGACCGGCTCAGTCAGCATGGAAAGAGTCACTGCACTTCTGAACCTGTACCTGTCTGCCATGTACGAGCAGGGACAGTGGATAGAGACATACCACAACAACAGCCTGTTCCTGAACCAGAAGCTCATGGACAGCAAGCGCATTCCGCTGCATCAGATAACAGAGGACTGCATAGACTTCCTGACACAGGTGACAGGCGTCAAGAACGTACTTGCCCAGAGAGACCTCATGACCGGAACCATAGACAAGACTTCAGAGAGGATACGCAACGGATTCAACAGCACACGTTCAGGAGACATCCTGCTTGAGATCAATCCGGGATGGACACTGACAGACGAGCTGTGCGGCACCACGCTCTACGTAAGGCCCAGCGCCAACACGTTCCCGGTCTATCTGTGGGGAGCCGGTGTAAGGAATGAGGTGTCACACGAACCTATAGACATATCGTTCCTAGCTCCGACAATATCAGACATTCTTGGCATCAGCGTACCTAATGCATGCCAGACAGAGCCGCTGCCCGGTATTCGCTGACAGATGCATTTTGAAGCCCTGTCATTTGTACGGCAGACAATTATAGACTATTTTTGCAACGTAAAAACAACAATCATACAATGGCATCAGAAAAGAAATTCATCAGCCTTTCATACGACCTTTATATCAAGGATCAGGAGGGCAACCCAGGCCTCTACGAGCACGCTCCAGAGGACAAGCCTTTCCAGTTCATTTCAGGCATCGGCTACACACTTGACCTCTTTGAGGAGAACGTCATCAACCTGAAGCCAGGAGACAAGTTTGACTTTGAGATTCCATGCGCACAGGCATACGGAGAATATGACAACGACAGCGTCCTTGAGCTCCAGAAGGAGATTTTCATGCGTGACGGCAAGTTTGATTCCGATCATGTAAAGGAGGGTTACGTAATTCCTCTGAGCGATGGCCAGAGCACATTCAACGCACTGGTAACACAGATTCTTGAGGACAAGGTTGTAGTTGACCTGAACCACCCTCTTGCAGGCGAGGACCTTATCTTCAAGGGCCACATCATTGAGTCACGTCCTGCAACAGAGCAGGAGATCGATGCAATAACACATCCAAAGGGCTGCGGCGGTGGCTGTGGCGGCTGCGGAGGCGGAGACTGCGGCGGTGAAGGTGGCTGCGGTGGCTGTGGCGGCTGCAACTGATTAACAGACTGATACTATGAACAGCATAGGCAAAATCTTACAGCTGACTACGTTCGGCGAATCACATGGACCGGCTCTTGGTGGAATCCTTGACGGATTTCCGCCATCGGTTGTCATTGACCAGGAGTTCATACAATCTGAGCTGGACAGAAGACGTCCCGGTCAGAGTGCAGTAACAACAGGACGCAAGGAACCTGACAAAGTAGAATTCCTGTCCGGCATCTTTGAAGGTCAGTCAACCGGTGCGCCTATTGCTTTCATTGTCAGGAACAGTGACCAGCACTCTTCAGACTACAACAATCTGAAGGACCTGTTCCGCCCTTCACATGCAGATTACACATATCTGGCAAAATACGGCATACGTGACCACAAAGGTGGCGGAAGGGCATCGGCCCGCACTACCGTGGCTCACTGCGTAGCCGGAGCATTGGCAAAGCTTGCCCTGAAGCAGGCAATCCCAGGGCTGGATATCTACGCATTCACGTCGCAAATTGGCGACATCAGCATAAGTACTGAGAATGAGGCAGCATACAGCAGGACGGTTTCAGAGTCAAACGCAGTAAGATGCCCCGATGCAGAAAAGGCAGCTCTCATGGAGGCTCTGGTACGCCAGATGAAGCAGGAAAGAGATTCTGTCGGAGGCATTGTGACCTGCATTGTCAACGGTTGTCCGGCAGGCCTGGGTCAGCCTATGTTTGACAAGCTGCACGCTTCACTTGGAGCCGCAATGCTCAACATCAATGCGGTCAAGGGATTTGAATATGGTGACGGTTTTGCCGTTGCATCGCAGCGCGGATCTTACCACAACGACACTTTCATATCTGAGAACGGAAAGGTCATGACAAGAACGAACCACTCAGGAGGCATTCAGGGAGGCATAAGCAACGGCATGCCTATCAGATTCCGTGTAGCATTCAAGCCTACCCCTACAATCGGCCTGGAACAGCAGACCCTGACTACAGGCGGTGAAGCCATCAGCTATGAAGCAACCGGCAGACATGACCCATGCGTGGTGCCAAGAGCGGTCCCGGTAGTTGAAGCCATGACGGCGTTGGTCCTGCTTGACCACTATCTTACAGACAAAGCGTCCAGACTTTAAGTCCGGACGCTTTCTTTTATATGTGCCTCAGAACAGAGACTCCCAACTATCAGCAAGAGCCTGGACTGACGGAAGCAGAAGCTTTGGCCCCTCTGCCATGAGCGCAGAATCATCAAGCGGACCGGTGTTCACGGCAATGGTATCAATGCCGGCTGCCACGGCTGCACGGACTCCTAACGGAGCATTTTCAACGACCACTGCATGTTCTGCATCGACACGTCCTACCTCAAGTCCCTTCAGATAAGGATCAGGATAAGGTTTGCCGCGCTTGACATCAAAAGAGGTAACCATAAGGTCACGGGTAATGAACCCGTCAAAGTCATGGAGCACGCGGTCAATCAGCGTCTTCTGGCCGGAACCGGTTACAATCTGAATCTGCAGGCCCGATGCCTTTGCCTTGCGGAACACCTCAAGGGCGCCGGGCATCAGCCTGGCAACAGGCAGGCTCTGGAATATCTCAGCCTTGTGCCTGTAAATGCGCTCTACCTCCTCTTCCGTAGCCTCATATCCACGTTCACGAAGGCTTATCTTCTTTATAGTGAAAGAACCGGTACTACCTTCATTCATATAGACATCCTCTGGAGTCATTCTGATTCCAAAGTCAGTCATGGCCTGACTCCATGCCTTTGAATGGTTCGGCATGGAATCATACAAAACGCCATCCATGTCAAACAGGATGGCGTTCTTATTCTTAAGAGTAAATGTCATTACTTACCCAGTCTTGCAAGGATTGCCTTTGACTCTGCCTCATAGCCAGGCTTGTTCAGAAGAGCAAACATGTTCTTCTTGTAAGCCTCAACGCCAGGCTGGTTGAAAGGATTAACCTGCAGCAGATAGCCGCTGATACCGCAAGCCTTCTCAAAGAGATAGATCAGCTGACCCAGCCAGTACTCTGTCAGCTCAGGAATGTTGATGCGGATGTTTGGAACGCCACCGTCAACATGTGCAAGCTGTGTACCAAGCTCAGCCATCTTGTTGACCTCATCAACGTGCTTGCCGGCCAGGAAGTTCAGACCGTCCAGGTTCTCCTCATCAGAAGGGAAGAGAACTGAGTGCTGAACCTTATCTACAGAAAGAACAGTCTCATAGATTGTACGCTCACCCTCCTGGATCCACTGACCCATTGAGTGAAGGTCTGTAGAGAAGTCAACCGATGCAGGGAAGATACCCTTCAGTTCCTTACCCTCAGACTCACCGTACAGCTGCTTCCACCACTCTGCAAAGAAATGAAGCTTTGGCTGGAAGTTTACAAGAATCTCAATCTTCTTGCCAGCCTGCTCATACAGGGCATTACGTGCTGCAGCATAGATTGCCGATGGATTCTGGGCGAACGGAACAGAGCTGTCTGTCATCTTCTCCATGTCAGCAGCGCCCTTTACCAGCTGCTCAATGTCATAACCTGCAACTGCAATTGGCAGCAGACCTACAGGAGTAAGAACAGAGAAACGGCCACCTACATTATCTGGAATGATGAAGCTCTTGTAACCCTCCTTGTCAGCACAGATTCTGGCAGCACCCTTCTTTGCATCGGTAACAGCAACAATCACCTTGCGGGCCATCTCCTTGCCGCGCTGATCCTCACACTGCTTCTTCAGGATACGGAATGCAAGTGCAGTCTCAGTTGTAGTACCGGACTTTGAGATATTGATGACACCGAACTTTCTGCCCTTAAGGTACTCAGAAAGCTCATACAGATAATCTTCTGAAATGTTGTTTCCAGCATAAAGGATAACAGGATTCTTGCCATCCTGTACAAGCTGTGCAAAGCTGTTTGAGAATGCCTCAATCACTGCACGTGCGCCAAGGTAGCTGCCACCGATGCCGGCAACGACTACAGTGTCACAGTTCTCACGAAGTACCTGAGCTGCAGCCTTGATATCTGCAAGAAACTCAGGAGTGATTGACGATGCCAGATTTACCCAGCCAATGAAATCATTACCCTTGCCGGTGCCCTTCTCAAGCATCTCAATTGCGTCCTTAACCCTTGGCTCAAAAGCCTCTACTGCTCCTGCCGGTACAAAACCGGCAATCTGTGAATAATCAACCTTGATCATATCTTTTTGTGTATTTCTCTGTTATTTGAAACTGTCTGTCAACAGCTTGATTTCAATTACCGGTGATATACGTTCATACAGGATGTTATATACGGCATCCAGAATAGGCATATTCACTCTGTATTTCTTGTTTATTTCCTTGATGCACTTAGTACCGTAGTAGCCCTCTGCAATCATCTCCATTTCCATCTGGGCAGCCTTCACGGAATAGCCACGGCCCACCATGGTACCGAACACGCGGTTACGGCTGAAGTTTGAATAGCCAGTTACCAGCAAGTCACCCAGATAGACCGATGCATTCACGTCACGCTCCGGCATCGGCTTTACTACCGACAGGAAACTGTTCATCTCCTGAATGGCGTTCGACATCAGGACGGACTGGAAATTGTCACCATACTGCAGGCCATTGCAGATACCGGCAGCAATTGCATATACATTCTTCAGGACGGAACTGTACTCAATTCCAGAGACATCAGTACTGATTGACGTCTTCACAAATGAATTTGCAAACTTGCGGGCAATCATCTGCGCATTATCCAGGTTCGGGCAGCCAATGGTCAGATAAGAGAGACGTTCCATGGCAATCTCCTCAGCATGGCTTGGACCTGCCACAACGGCAATATTCTCTTCTGGAACACCGTAGAACCTATGGAAGTACTCTGAAAGAATGATATTCTCTTCAGGCACGATACCCTTGATTGCAGAAACTATGAACTTATCCTTCAGCTTTACCTTCAGTTTCTTTAGATGAGACTTGAAATACGGTGAAGGAGTTACGAAAACCAATACTTCTGACTCATTTACAACCTGGTTGATGTCAGAGCAGAAATTGATGCGGTTCACGTCAAATCTTACGCTGGACAGATAGGCTGGATTGTGTCCCAGTCTCTTGAAATCCTCAATACGGTCATCGCGGCGGATATACCAGTTTATCGAGTCTTCTGTCTGCAGCAGTATCTTTGCAATGGCAGTAGCCCAGCTACCGCCACCCATTATTGCCAGTTTTCCTTGTGGGAATGCCATTTCAATCCTTGCTTTCAGGTTTCATCTGAGGGAAGAACAGCACCTCCTGAATGGTCAGCTGTCCGGTCATGAGCATTACCAGACGGTCAATACCGATACCGATGCCGCTGGTAGGTGGCATACCATACTCAAGGGCACGTACAAAGTCCTGATCAATGAACATTGCCTCATCATCACCCTTCTGGCTCAGACGCAACTGATCCTGGAAACGCTCATACTGGTCAATCGGATCATTGAGCTCAGAGTAGGCATTTGCCAGCTCCTTGCCGTTTACCATCAGCTCAAAGCGCTCGGTAAGACCAGCCTTTGAACGATGCATCTTTGTCAGAGGAGACATCTCAACCGGATAGTCAATGATGAATGTCGGCTGGATGAATGTGCCCTCGCAGGTCTCGCCAAAGATTTCGTCAATCAGCTTACCCTTGCCCATTGAAGGATCAACCTCAACGCCGCACTTCTTTGCAACCTCACGCATCTCATCCTCAGACATGCCCTCCAGATCATAACCTGTCTTCTCCTTGATAGCCTCAAGGATAGGCAGACGGCGGTATGGTGCCTTGAAATCTATTTCGTTATCACCGACCTTGACCTTGGTGGTACCATTGGTTGCAATTGCAATCTTCTCAAGCAGCTGTTCCGTGAAGTCCATCATCCAGTTGTAGTCCTTGTATGCAACATAGAGCTCCATACATGTAAACTCTGGATTATGAGTACGGTCCATACCCTCATTACGGAAATTCTTTCCAATCTCATAAACACCTCCAAAGCCGCCTACGATCAGTCGCTGCAGATAGAGCTCTGTAGCGATTCGGCAGTAAAGGTCAATATCAAGAGTATTATGGTGAGTTATGAACGGACGAGCACTTGCGCCGCCAGGAATAGACTGAAGAATCGGAGTCTCAACCTCTGTATAGCCGGCATCGTCCAAAACTTTTCTCAGGGTCTTGATTACTGTTGTACGCTTCAGGAAGGTCTCCTTGATTCCGTCGTTAACAACCAGGTCAACGTAACGCTGGCGGTAACGAAGGTCCGGATCGTCAAACTTATCGTAAGCGACGCCGTCCTTGTACTTCACGATAGGAAGCGGACGCAGAGACTTGGCAAGCACCGTCAGTTTCTGGGCATGAACGGTAATCTCGCCCATCTGTGTGCGGAACACAAAACCCTCAATACCAATAAAATCGCCAATATCAAGCAGTTTCTTGAACACCTTGTTATACATCTCCTTGTCCTCATCCGGACAGATATCATCGCGGGTTATGTAAACCTGAATACGACCTTTTGAATCCTGCAGTTCCACGAACGATGCCTTGCCCATGATACGGCGGCTCATCATTCGGCCTGCGATGCAAACCTTGCGAAGTGGCTCTACGCCATCCTGAAAGTTCTCCTTTATCTCATCAGAAAAGGCATCAGTTGGATACATTGCGGCTGGATATGGATCAATACCCATAGCGCGAAGTTCATTCAGACTGTCTCTTCTGAACTGTTCCTGATCATTCAATTCCATAGCTATTATATTCCAGGGATTAATAATTAGCCGCAAAATTACAAAAATCCCCGGAATTATTGGTTGTCAGCTACCTCTTTTCACGCCCTCCCTGAAGCCATTGATGTTAATTCCCATCTGCAGCATGAAGAAACGGTCCATAACCACTTTTGACTTAAACCCGGTTGATGCAGCAAGTTTGGATGCCGGCATCTCCGGATCCATTTCAAGAATTGCCTTTATACGTTCAACCCTTCTAATCTTGATCAGGTCTGAAGGAGACAGCTGATACACCTCCTGGACCTTGCGGTACAACCCTGTCCTATCCATGCAGAGTATCCCACTTATGGTAGCTACAGAAAGAAGCGGATTGGACATGTTGTCCTGAATGACCTTTTCAACCTGGTTCCTGAAAACCTCGTCAGATATATCCTGATAGACAGGCACCGATTCATGAACCTCATCCTCTTCATTGGCACTGGCCATTGTCTCAAGGTAGTCTGCTCTTTTCTTCTCACCGGAATGCACTTCGTTGATCAAGGAATCTCTCTGACTGTTGACAGCATTGTCAATCGCATCGGATTCCAGCCAGGAACGTCTCATCTGTATGAACGCAATCGCCACTTGGGCTATCTGGGCCATCAACAGCACCACAACTGAAATAATCATCACTGCCAGCAGAGAGCCAAGGTTTTCAGGCATCGTCACCTGCATGACAACCGGCTCTGAATGTGTTGTCACGGTTTCAATCAATTCATCCATGTTCTTAAAAAATTAGAGTTGGGCAAAGATATTTTTCGCACAGGCATAATTGCATAACTACCAAGGCATTTTGTCTAAAAACAGCAAACTTGTGTGTAAATATGGCCTTTTTTGCACACGAACTCAGAGACAGCCACAACAAAAAAACAGCCCAGCGCCTATTGGCACCGGGCTGCATTACGCTTTTGGTATTCCTATTACTTGAACATGCCAAAGATTGTAGAGAGTGACGACAGTGTATTTGCCACTCCTGCAGTCGTCTCCGAAACGGAAGACAGGGCAGAGTTTGCAGACGCAGCAGCATTGTTGGTGGCTGCTGTGGCATTGTTCACAGCCTGTCCGGCAGCTGCAGTTGCAAGAGAAGTCAGGGCAGACAGGTCTGTTGTAGAAGCCAGGGCACCCAGTGTATTTGTAACTGGCGATGCAGTCTTGTTAGTTACAAGGTTATTCGAACCGGCAACAAGACCAATTCCAAAGTCACGATAGAAATCACTCGTATCCTCAACCCCCTTGAGACCCTGAATATTCTTTGCCAGAGTGACAATGTTGATGATGTTCATGATATTTGACATATCCACCTTACCGTCAGCCTTGTAAGCGGTATAGAGATTCTTCAGGGCAGCGCCAGAGGCCTGTCCGTCAACATTGGCAGAAACGCCAGGAGTTGCAGGTGCAGCAGCACCTCCCATACCCAGAATGCTGCATGAAGACAGCATCATTACCACAGTCATAAAGACTGCAAAGAATTTTACCTTTTTCATTACCTTTTCTTTTTTAGAGCAAGCAAAGATACACAATTCTACCCGCTAGCACCAAAAAACCAGAACCTTTTCCAAAAAAGTTCGTAACTTTGCCATCAAAGGCCCCGTAGCTTAGCTGAATAGAGCGTCAGATTCCGGTTCTGAAGGTCATGGGTTTGAATCCCATCGGGGTCACATCAAAAGCATAAAAGTCTGCTTGAAAGCTAGCTTTCAGACAGACTTTTATGCTTTTGATGTTCAGACCTTTCCGTGAAACGGGAAGGGATGGACATAGTCAATCCCATCGGGGGCCCCAAAATCGGCAAATCGGTGTAGCATACCCTAGCGGCATCGGCATCGGGCAGGCAGTCCATGAAATAGAACGGCACGGATGCCAGCAGCTTGCTCTGGGTGGCATTGAGCTGGTCAACTGACTCTTCGCGGAACTTCAGCCCGCTGCATGACATGAGCAGTGCGGCGTATGCCTCAACAATGTTCTGCCTGACAAGTTCGTTGTGACTGCATCTTCTAATCTGGATGATTGCTCCAACAGGCACCTGCTTGTTCTTGTAGCACGGGGTCTTGCCGCTCCATGGCGAGCCATAGACCATTGCCATGGGCTTGCCGTCGGCATCGGGCAATATGCGCAGCACAGGGTTGTCGTCATTCAGAAGCTCGGTTCCGGGAATGTTCTCCAGCCACATGCGGCTGTGTGTGCTCTTGCCTGTGCCGCTGGTGCCCAGGAACATGTAGCCCTTGTCGTCCTTCATGACGACCGATGCATGCATGGCCAGTGTATCAAGCGCGGTGGTGTTCATGGTGTAGAGCAGCATCAGGCTGTTGTTCAGGGCAAAGACGTGAAACTCATTGCCCGGTCTCAGGCTCAGCGTGGCCTGGCTGAAATCAGGGGTTGTTCTCAGCAGGAACGCTTGCGGGCTGCCACTTGTGGCGCGCATTGAGAATGCCCACCACTGCGGCCCCCGGTAAACGGTCACGCGCGGCATGTCTGGGCGCTCAGGGTTCTCCTGAAATATGGGCTTGTCTTCAGGCTCTGAATATGGCTGGTCAGTAACGGTAAGTGTAAACAGCGGCGTTCCCTGCAGGACCTGAAACTCAGAGTAGTTCTGCATGCAGTTCCACAGTCCATGCCCGCTTGGCATGACTACCTGGAACACATGTCCTGCAACATTATAAAGTTTGTTCATACGCAGAGGTCGTCTGTTGTGGTTACTTACTTTGGCGTATCAGCAATCGCGTCTTGAGAGTTTCTTATGATTTCAAGCATTTCTGCAGGTGTGACTACAAACGGTTCCTTGGGGAAGTGCTTGGTATTGCCCGTCACAACGAATGAACCTTTTCTGGAAAGAGCAACCTCGTAGAATACAATATCATCGGGGTCAGGATAGTTAACATTATCCACCGGGGTACGACCAGGGTCTATGCCAATGGCCTTGAATGCATCAATCAAAGCCGAAATGTCTTCAGGTTTGAATGAGAACTTGTCTCTTGAAAGTACTTCAACATATTCGTCGATAATCTCTTTGTTGACCAGGGGAGTAATAGTTCCTTCCAACATCATGTCAAGAATCTGTCTTGGGGTTGACGACGGATTACCGGTATACATACTGGAAACCAGAACGTTGGTATCCAGTACGGCGTAAAACTTAGCGGCCATCTCGTACGTCTTCGATTATCGCATTGATTTCATCGAGAGGCATGTCCGTCACGCCGCTTTCGGCAGTAGTGGCTCGCATGCGTGCAACTGCCTGGATTGCCTTGTTTCGGATTTCCTCGTCTGAGTCTATCTTCACTTCAAATGGAATTCGGCGTTCCCTCACCACAGCCTTCATGAAAAGGGTATAGGCAGTACTGTTGCTGAGACCAAGTTGGTCGCATATTGAATCGAAACTGCGCTTGAGTGATTCGTCTCCTCTGAATGATATTGCAGCCTGTGACATAATGTATTATTTTTATTTTGTTTGTAGTGCAAATGTAATGCATCTTGCAATACTGCCAAAGAAAACGGAGATTTTTTTGCTTTTTTGGGGACAGGTCATCGAACGTTCGAAGACCTGTCCCCAAAGCGTTTCACCCGGCCTGGCAGGTCACGCAGCCAGAAGATTATGGCGCGCAGTGGGAATAGGTCGCACCACAGGTGGGTATATATTCGGTATAACGGGTCGGTTACGCGGACAGTGCGTGGGTTGCTTACCCTTGGGTCGGCACCGCATCGGACTACGGCAGTCAGCACGCCTACAATATGACGGTCGGTTATTCCACGCTCAATGTTCCATCGGTTGTCACCGGTTATCAGGTAGTCATTTTTACGCACGTGCAGAATCCTGTGCAGCACATACTTTCCGTTGTTTGCCTGGCGGTCCGAATCACGACGGTACAGAGGTACGTCATAGCGTTTCAGACGCCCCTGGGGCTTGCGGGTGATAATGACTAGGTCCTTGCCCTGGCGTATCAGCGGCCACATGCTGTCACCCACGTTCGGGTACGCAATCTGCCCCTCTCTCTCAATGATTTCCTCAAGAGAGCAGGGTCTGACTGTCTGGTCGTGAGTTTCCGTGTTCATTATTTGCCCTCCCTGATGAATTCCTGTGACTGTTCTTTCTTTTGTCAGTCCTCCAGTACACCGGCTTCTCTCCAGTCATTGATAAGCTTCACGGCATCGGCCATGGCAGTCTCACGGCTGACCTCGTACTCCGAACAGAGCAGGTCTGCCAGAGTATCTTCGTTGAAGTCACTCTCCTTGATTGACTCCCACAGGAAGGCGGCAGTCTCATTCAGGGTCATCATCTTGTTGAAGTTGGCCTGCTCCAGACCGCTTGGCGTGACAATGTTCACTCCGCACAGGTCACGCATCTTGAATCCTTTAGATATTCTCATATTAAATAATTTGCCGTCGCTAAGTTAGCATTTTTTTTGACCAGTCCCCTCTTTGGCGTTCGAACAATTCGGGACCTGTCCCTCGCCAGGCGATGACCTGTCCCCCATTCTGACGCACGAAATCTAAAGATTAAGAATTGTTTCATTTGTTCGATATTTTGGTAGTGGATACTTTTGATATACCTTACGCATTACGTCATTAATATTCACATCCAGATATTGTGGATTATTTCTGTACCCGTAAGGGATGTATTTTCTAAACTCATTAGTTATCAGTTGATGGTTACATCTAACTGGTAGAGGTCAATTTACATAAATTAGAAACTCATCTGACTCCAAGCTACCTGTTAATTTGTTATATACTTTCATTTTCCCACCTAATTCCCTACTAAGATAGTAAAGTTTGAAATAGTTAACACCTTTTCTAAACACAGGTGCAGTTACAGGTATTATGAAAGTTTCTCTGTATGTTTTATGAGGCTCGATTGTTCTTTCTTCCCTTAAATCCAATACTTTATTCAGGAAAAGAATACCATCTCCGCCAAAGCCGCCAGAAAGTCTAATAACAGACATGACAGCTGATGGTATAGTAGCAGCGAGGAGCGGGAAATGGTCACGCAGGTGCAAAAAGATACTATTAGCACCCGGAAAAGAAGAAATCCCAAGCACCAGGGGCAAAACCCCGCCAAACGCCCCGGACAAGCCGCGGAAAGGGCATCGCAGGGGCAAGGAGATACTATTCGCACCCGGAAAAGAAGAAATCCCAAGCACCAGGGGCAGGACAAGGCCAAACGCCCCGGACAACCTCGCCAAAACGGGACCTGTCCCTCGCCAGGCGATGACCTGTCCCCAAAATGTTCCAAAATGTTCCATTTTTGTTCACCAGTCAATGGGAGACTGACCGTGGTCTGTGAGCCACTGGTTGGTCAGGCTGAAGTGGTGGTTGCCGAAGAAGCCGTTGTAGGCCGAGAGGGGCGACGGATGGGCAGACTGCAGGACCAGATGGCGGCTGCGGTCAATGAATGCGCCCTTCTTCTGGGCGTACGAGCCCCAGAGGATGAATACCAGGTCTGTTCGTCTGGTTGCAAGTTCCTTGATGACAGCATCGGTGAAGGTCTCCCACCCTTGCTTCTGGTGCGAGCCGGCATTGTGGGCGCGGACTGTCAGCGTAGCGTTGAGGAGCAGTACCCCCTGCTGAGCCCAGCGCGTAAGATTTCCGCTCTGGGGAACCGGCTTGCCCAGGTCTGATTCAATCTCCTTGAAGATATTCTTGAGAGACGGCGGAAACTGTATGCCGTCATTGACTGAGAAGCACAGGCCGTGAGCCTGACCAGGACCATGATACGGGTCCTGGCCAATGATCACCACCTTTACTTTATTGAAAGGACACAAGTCAAACGCATTGAATATAAGACGTGCCGGCGGGAATACCTGCACTGTAGAGTATTCCTGCCTTACAAAATCTGTCAGATTCCTGAAATAGGGCTTGTCAAACTCAGGTTGAAGAACCTCCTTCCAGCTCTGTTCAATGCGGACGTCCATGATTTCAGATCAGCTGAATGCCTGCAGCCTTGCACTGAGCACGCTGCTCCTCTGGCCAGATGCTGGCCTGGACTTCACCGATATGAGCTTTCTGCAGCAGAAGCATGCACAGACGTGACTGGCCGATGCCGCCGCCGATGCTCAGAGGCAACTGGTCAGAAAGCAGTCTCTTGTGGAAATACAGCTCCTTCCTGTCTTCCTTTCCACACAGAGCAAGCTGTTTCAACAGAGCCTCCTTATCAACTCTGATACCCATTGAAGAGAGCTCCTCAGAACGCTGCAGGATTGGGTTCCAGACAAGAAGGTCACCGTTCAGGCCCAGGAATCCATCCTGATTTGGGGTGGTCCAGTCATCATAGTCCGGCGCACGCAGATCATGCTCCTTGCCATCACCCAGTTTACCGCCGATGCCCATCAGGAACACCGCACCATACTCCTTGGTGATAAGATCTTCACGCTCCTTGGCGGTCTTGTCCGGATACATCTGACGCAGCTGCTCAGAGTGGATGAAGTGAACCTCCTTAGCCAGGAACGGCTCAAGAACCGGATATGTTTCATATATGAGATACTCTGTCCTGAGTATTGCAGAGTATATTCTGTTCACAATGCTCTTCAGGAAATCAATGGTACGGTCAGAAGCAGTGATTGTACGCTCCCAGTCCCACTGGTCAACATAAAGGGAATGAAGATTGCCAAGGCTCTCATCAGAACGTATGGCATTCATATCTGTATAGATACCATAACCCGGCTTGATGTCATACTCTGCCAGGGTAACACGCTTCCACTTTGCAAGTGAATGAACAACCTCGGCCTTGGCATCGCCAAGATCCATGATTGGGAACGTTACAGCACGTTCAACTCCGTTGAGGTCATCATTTATACCGGTTCCCTTCATTACGAACAGAGGCGCTGTGACACGTCTCAGCTTGAGACCGGTTGAAAGATTCTGCTGAAAGAAATCCTTCAGCATCTTGATAGCCTGCTCTGTCTGCTGCAGAGACAACTTTGAGGTGTAGTCCTTAGGTATTATCAGATAACTCATATCTGTGTATGTTTAAAGTGTTTGATAATTCTATCAGTCATACCAGTTAACCGCATGCGAACTGCTGCTGCGCTTCTTGACACGGAGCAAATCTGACAGCATGCTTGAATTAGCCTGGATTGTAAAGTTATATGAAGTATATGGTTTAAGCACCATACTGCATGACAATGTAAAGCAATGAAGGTCTCTTGACACGCTCATTGTGGTAGTCGTAAAGTCCTTGCCCACAAAATCCCAGCCCGATGAGTAGTTGAAATTCCACTTGTTTGTAAGCTTGAAGTTACCTGAAATATTCATGTTCTGGGTAAACTTGTAAGGGTAGCGCATGCGGTCAGCATTGAAATTTCCCATGGTGTTCTCACGCATGGTGATACCGTATGAAAGGGACAGCGACCATGGCAGGGTATATTTGGTGTAACCATCCTCATCAAGTTCCACTCCACCTTCAGACTTGCCGTTACCGCCGGTCTTACCCGGAGCGCCAGGAGCATTGACCGCAGACTCTGCATCTTCATCCTCATCATCACCGGAACGGTTCCTGAGCTTCTCTATCTTGGTCTTCCATTCCCTCAGCGTATTGTTTGAGAAGGTATATGAGAAATTCTGGCTCATGCCCTGGAAACGGCCAAAACGGCCATACGACCACTCTGTCCTGTCACCTACCACTACCTTTCCTGCATCGTTGAACTCATAAGCGTATGTAGCCCACGTGGCATTGAGGCTGAAGGTGTAGTTCTTGGTAAGCTTGATGCGGGTACGAGTTGACAGGTTACTCCATGGACGTGTAGCAGCCGCCATATTATATGAAATTGAACCGCCAAGTTCGTCTATGAGGCTTATCTTCTTGATTCCCGTTGTATCCTTGTCAGACCGGAGCTTCATCTCAACATTGTTTGAGACATCAAGTGAGATGCTTCCGCTCTTGCCGGACCCCGGAACGCCATACAAAGAGCCCTGGAATGGAGAATACGTTACAGTATGAACTTCACCTTCCGTGTCGGTGTAGGTATATGAGTCATAGAAGCCATACTTGGCATCGCTGAAATCAGGAGTCATGCTATAGCTCAGCGACGGTGTGAACACATGGCGCACCATCATGAGCTTGTCACCGAAGATATCTGTCCATAGCTTGGTCGGCTGGTAGAAGCCATACAGCTTGGTGTTGGCGGAAACTGCCATGTTGTAGTTGTAAACCCTGTTGAATCCGAACACGGTATCACGGGCAACAGCCTGTCTGGTATAGTCCCAGTCCTGATTTACCCTGTAGGTGTACCAACGTTCCGTATAATTGAATGACGGGGTAACATTGATGTTCTTCAGAATCTGGAAAGTGGCACTCACTGGAATTGAGTGTTTCATGCCGTTGTTCCAGTCACGCGCCAGATTCTTCTGAAGGATCTCACTCTCCTTTGCGGTAATGCTGTTGCTGAGGGTTCCGGTGTAGGTCATTGAAATCTTCTCATACCAACGCTCATCGCCGACCCCCTTCTTGCGCTTGAACGGATAGAACCTGTTCACGGACAGGCTGAGTGAAGGAGCCGTCATTGAGATGGTGGTATCCCTCATGTTCTGGGAAAGGTTGAAAGAGCTGGACATGTTCAGGCCTATCTTTGGAAAGCTGCGTGAATAGCTTATACTTGAAGTCCTGGTACTCTGCGACGTCAGCGCAGGATTGTACAGGCTGGACAGATTTGAACGCTCATAGCTTGAAGTCGCAAAATTGACGCTGGCCGAGAAGTTCTGGTAAGGATTGGCCTTGGCGTCCTGCCTGTGGGTCCATCTGATCTTGAAGTTCTTGGTCACGCTGTAGTCAGGCATATCCTTCTCTCCAAGCTTTGTAGTAAGAGTACTTGCAAAGACGTTGCCCGAATATTTGTATCTCCTGCGGTAATTGCTCTCGGCCGACAGTCCCCAGGAACCCTTGGTAAAAACCTCGCCCAGAACCTTCAGGTCCATCTTGTCAGACAGGGCAAAGTAGTATCCTCCGTCCTTCAGATAGAAGCCTCGGTCCAGTTCGTCTCCGTATGAAGGAACTATTATACCAGAAGAGTAGCTGCTCTCCGTGAACGGGAAGAAGCCGAACGGAAGAACGATTGGCAGAGGTACGCTCATGACCTCAAGAATGGCAGGACCGAATACGACATCCTTACCCGGACGTACCTTTGCGCGGGTAATGCGGATGCCAAAGTGCGGATCGTCATGGTCATCACAGGTAGTATATACACCATCAGAAATGTAGTATTCTCCCTCAGGGCCCTTCTTGGCCTGCGAACTGGTCATGAAGCCCTCGCCCTGCTGGGTCACAATCTCATTGATGTATCCCTTCTCTGTCTTGAAGTTGTAGCTCATGTGACGCGACTCATAGGGAGTACCGCCGTCCATGAAGATTGGAGTTCCTTTCCAGTTTCCTGCAGAATCCCTTACGCCGTCTGCATATACCAAGCTGCTGTCAACCTGCATCTTAATGATTTCGGCATCAAGCTTGATATTCTGATAGACAATCTTTCCGTTACCAAAGAGCGATGCGTTTCCACCCCTGCTCCATACCATGGAATCAGTTGACTCATATTCAACCGGGGCATCAAGGGCATCCTTCTTCTTTGGTTTCACGGAATCAGGTGCTGAGACAATGCTGTCCACCGGTATCGGAGCGATATCGGGGATGGAATCCAGAGCCTCCTGAGCCCGACCCTGTACGGAGGGGATCAGCAGCAGGGCAAATGCCAGCCCAACGGCTCTTTTGAGGAGATCTTTCAGCACCTTATTCTGTGTTTTGCAGTTTTAACTTGCAAAAATAGGAAAATTTTCAGAGATACAGGCTGCACCACAGCCTAAAGCGGTCAATACCTTCTTGACCGAACTTGAAAAGGCTCTTCTCAGCCCCTTCAACACTCTTTTCCTCATCAGGTCTTGTCTTTGAGAAGAACTTGTCGGCAAAGCATACCACAATCTCTTCCTGACTGACGGGACGCATATCCCTGTGCGGCAGAGGCAGTTCCCTGGCTATTATCTCATCAAGAGCGATGCCCGCTCCTGTATGCCTTTCACACACCAGGGCATGCCGTTCCAGTCCTGCCTGACGCAGGATCTCTGCTCCGGCAATGCCGTGACAGATGTACGGAAGATCTCCAAAACAATGTATTCCGGCAGCATCAGTCCGGAAAATTCCTATGTCATGGAGCATCGATGCCTCAAGAAGGAAATCACGGTCCAGGCCAAGCTCCGGATGGGCATCGGCTATGCTGAGAGCCTTGTCTGCCACATGCGTACTATGCACAGACAACAGGTCGTAAAGAGGCCTGTTGTCTGAATAGTATTTGTCGTAAAAGGATTTCCAGTCAATCATTTGCGTACTGGCTGCATGATGAATGTGTACTCGTAGTCACCATACTTGAGCAGGTACTTGTCAAGCGGTCTTGCACCCCAGCTGTCCTTGCAGCCAAGTCCGGACTGAACCTTGTCAATGTGTACGGTTGTCAGATTGCGTGGGGTCAGGTCACCCGAGTGCATATTGTGCTTCTCCATGCCCTCATCAAGATCATCCTGCAGATAGTCAAGTGAAGACATTGACAGCGGTTCAATACCCATGAACTCAAGTCCCATTCCGTCAGCATTCAGGACCTTCCAGTCACGGACTTCAGTCTTGTTTCCGGACTCCTGCGGACGAATGTACGGGAAGTACTGGTCACTCACCTTCTCAGAATACCTAGCAATCCATTCTGAGCTGTTTCTGTCAGAGTAGTTCTCATTCGGTCCCTTGCCGTAATATTCGATGCGGTCAAACTGGCCGTCCATCTCCATGGTCATACCAAAGCGCAGCATCTCAGGAGAGTTCCTGTCAGCCTCGGCACCAGCCTTGAACTTCTGGGTCACAATCAGCTGACCTGCAGGAGTCATGATGTACTCCAGAACCAGGGTTCCGTTTACCTGCTGCATCTGATATGTCACGGTAACCTTCTCATTGTTACCCTCTGTTGTGTTCTCAAAAGAAGTCATGCGCATTGACGGATTCTTCCATGCTGCGAACTTGCGCTGCAAGCCTGCACCGTAGTCGTTGTCAGTAGGAGCACGCCAGAAGTCACTCTTCACGCTGTATCCCTTTTTGAGTACAGGTACGTCGTCAACGTCAATATAGTCAATCCAACCGTAGTCACGGCTGAATGTCACTGCCATTCCACCGGCCTTGAGAGTAAGCCATGCCAGAGCCTGATCCTTCTCAATCTTACCCTCTGCAGCCAAAAGGTCTGATACCTGCGGGAAGGCATACTCTGTAACCTGGAACTGGTCACGTGCAACTGCATAGCCCTTTTCAAGCAGAGGCTGGTCAGCCTTCAGGCAGAACTCTACACCAAGCAGAATCTCCTTTCCGGCAGGAGCTGCAGCAATGGCCTTGGCAATATCCTTGACGGTAATCTTCTTTGTAGCCTGGGCAGGAATCTGCGGCAGGGCAGCCGTACCCTGGGCGCACTTCTCACCGTCAGCGAACAGAGTCCACTGCAGTTCATAGGCCGACAGGTCAATGAAGAAATTCTCATTATATACGTTCATCTGACCGGCCTTCAGGTCAACCGGTGTAGCCCATATGCTCTGGTACTGCTGACGTACCTCATAGGCATGCGGGTTCAGCCTGCGGTCAGGAGCAATAAGGCCGTTGCAGTTGAAGTTTCCGTCCGATGCAGGATAGCGGCCGGCATCGCCACCATACTGGAAGATATGCTTTCCTTCTGCATTCACGCCGTTCACAGCCTGGTCAACGAAGTCCCAGATGAAGCCACCCTGAAGAGGTGCGCTTGAACGGATAATGTCCCAGTACTCCTTGAAGCTACCCTCTGAGTTACCCATGGCATGACCATACTCACACATGATGAAAGGACGTGGATCCGTGCGGTCTGCATAGCCCTGAAGCTCACGGTAGTCTGGGTACATAGGGCAGTAGATGTCGTTGTGGTCCGGAGCCCTCAGAGCACCTTCATACTGAACTGGACGTGTGGAATCATACTCCTTTATCCATTTGTATGCAGCAGCAAAGTTTGGACCGTCACCAGCCTCATTACCCATTGACCAGAAGATAATTGAAGGATGGTTCTTGAAACTCTTCACATTACGCTGGTTACGCTCCAGATGGGTCCATGCATACTGCTCGTTCTTTGCCAAGGTTGCATTTCCGTAGCCCATTCCGTGACTCTCTACGTCAGCCTCAGCTACAAGGTAGATACCATACTGGTCACACAGGTCATACCAGCGTGGGTCATCAGGGTAATGGCAGGTACGTACAGCGTTGATATTCATCTGCTTCATAATCTGGATATCCTGGATCATGCGCTCTACAGATACCACGTAGCCACCGTCAGGATCCATCTCATGGCGGTCAGCACCCTTGAACAGGACAGGCTTTCCGTTCACCAGAATCTGGCGGTTCTTTATTTCAATTTCACGGAAGCCCACCTTCTGAGGAATTACCTCAACAACCTTGCCATCCTTTATCAGGGATACATACAGATTATAAAGGTAAGGAGTCTCTGCCGACCACTTATGCGGATTCTTCACAGACAGCATAAACAGGTTGCCGTCATTTGCAGCAGCCTTGTCCTCTATCACTTTCTTTCCGTTGGCATCGGTAAGCAGGACACTCATTTCATATCCTTCAGGAGCCACGGTTTCTGCCACCACTTTCAGTTTTGCATCCTTGTATGCGGCATCAAGATCTGTTACTACCCACAGGTCCTCAACGTGTGTCTGAGGTCGGCTGTACATATATACCTGACGTGCGATGCCCGTGAAGCGCCAGAAGTCCTGGTCTTCAACGTACGAGCCGTCGCACCAGCGCATTACCTGCATAGCTACCAGATTCTTCTTTCCGAACTCCAGATAAGGGGTAACGTCAAACTCAGCAGCAATCTTGCTGTCCTCACTGTAGCCTACATACTTGCCGTTCACCCACACTTTAAGATTCGATGTAGCAGAACCTACATGGATATACACTTTGCTACCGTCCCATTCTGCTGGGACAGTAAAGGACTGGCGGTATGAGCCCACATAGTTGTTCCTCTCCTCAATGAAAGGAGGGTTCGATGCAAACTGCTTATGCCATGGATAGCTGACATTCACATAGATACGGTCACCGTAGCCATTCATCTCAAAAAGGCCGGGAACAGGGAAATCATCCCACTTGCTGTCATCATAACCCACAGCAAAGAAATTCTCAGGACGGTCCCAGGCATCCTTCACGAAGTTGAATTTCCACTTACCCTCAAGCGACAGGTATCGTGAAGATTTCTCAATCTGGCCGTCTGTGGCCTTTGACATTGACTCATAGGCAAAATAACTTGCCACGGTCTCCTTTCTGTTCTCCTGGTTCACATTTGGATCCAGCCATGCTGGTTGCTGGGCAAGACAGGCAGTACAGGCCAGCAGGAATACTCCAAACAGTCGTTTTCTCATATTAATTATGTATTCGTGTTACTTTCTACCTGCGAAAGTAACAAAAAAAAGCTAACTTTACACTCAAATTCCTACAATATGCATTCATACATGAGCAAGATAAAGAGACTGGTACAGCCAGGCGCAGCTGCCGTGGCAGCAGTACTGGTACTCATAGCGCTTGGGGGCATCTCGCATGACCTGCTTTCAAGGATTGAGGAGCGTTCCCTTTTCATAACCGGAAAAGATTATTTCATGGACTGTCTGGCGCACCCTGCAGGTCTGGGAAGTTACATAGGCAGGTTCCTGAACCAATTCCTCATTTTCCCCTGGATGGGAGCCCTGCTGGCAGTCATTCTTCTGGCCGCCATCTTCATGACAGTACGCAAGGCGTTTGACCTGCCCGGGCATCTGTCTCTGCTGGCGTTAGTGCCACCGGCGCTCCTGCTGGCATCGGACATGGGTCTGGGCTACGGCATCTTCACAATCAAAAGTCAGGGCTGGTTCTTCATGGGCATGACAGGATACCTGGCATCGATGCTGGCTGTATGGGCATACCGCAGGAGCGGACTCATAGCGGGGGCAGGCATTGCACTGCTGTGGAGCAGTCTGGGATACATGGCATTCGGCAGCTACGCCATGGTTGCCACGCTGTGCATGGGCATCATGACCATAAGGAAGGAAGGAAAGCTCAGGCTGCCCGTCTGCAGTTCCGTACTTGGAGCCGCAGTACTGCTGCCACGGATATGCAGCAGTCTTTACATTACCATCAGGCCACAGGACTGGTTCCTGGCTGGAATCCCGGCCGTCAACCTGACAAAGGAGTATTTCTGCTGCTGGGGGCCGGTTGCAATTCTCATGCTTGTCTCACTGGCAGCCGCAGGCTATCATGCATCGGGCTGGAATAAGGAGCCATCAGAAATGACATGGTGGGGAATACAGGCCGCATCGGTCATTCTTCCGGTTGCCATACTTGCAGGATTCTGGTTCAAGGACGCAAACTTCATGGCAGAAATGAAGATGCACAATGCCATAGGCAGGGAAGACTGGAAAGAGGTAGTACGCATTCAGGACAGCACGGCAGAACGGTTCAGGAAATCTGACGAGAAGGTTTTTGCCAAGCGCTCGGCAGAACTGGCCGGAGTGAATGACAACTCACGGGTGAACTCAATCGTCAAGGAGTATGAAAACAGGTTCTACAGCCCGTCACGCCTCATGGTCATGTACCGGAACCTGGCACTCTGCAGGCTGGGAACACAGCTGGATCAGATGTACAGCCACAAGGACGGAGGCCAGAAGCAGAGGATGCCTGAGCTCATACCGCTTTCTCTCCAGGGCGGAAAAGAGATTTATCTGAACTACGGACTTTACAACTACAGCTACCGCTGGTGCATGGAAGACGCCGTTGAGTACGGCTGGACACCAGAGACCCTCAAATACGGAGCAATGTCCCAGATAGCCGCCGGCAACCTGAAAGCAGCAGAAAAGATGCTTTCAAAGCTTGAAAAGAGCATGTTCAACAGGAAATGGGCGCAGCAGCAGAAAGAGCTTATTGAAAATCCGGCAAAGCTTCAGGCATCAGACTTTTACGCATTCATAAAGCAGCTGGAGCCTGAAGACAGCCATCTTTCAAATGACGTCATCTCAATTGAGGCCTACATAATGAACAGCTTCACCACAGAGCGTCCTGCCGGTGGAACCCCTCTCTACGACCAGGTTGCACTCATGTGGGCCATGCAGTCACAGAACATCCCTAATTTCTTTGACGCCCTGCTGAACTGGATGAAGTCCCACCACAACCAGGACATTCCGCTCTATGCCCAAGAGGCTGCCTATCTGTACGGAAACCTTGAAGGCATGGAAGAGGTCAACATGCTGAAGATTGACAAGGGTGTCAAGGACCGCTACGCACAGTTCATGCAGTATGTGCAGCAGCATCCGGTACGTTCTGAAGCAGAGATGCGCTATCAGTACGGAAAGAGCTTTGGCAAGACATTCTATTACTACTACTATTTCATCAGAAATCTGGAGACATATTGAAATGAAAAGAACACCTTATATCATATTGCTTCTTCTGCTTGCATCGTGTTCGGCAAAGGTGCCCGGCGATGCCCTGCAGCAGGACAGACAGCCGGCAATCTGGCCAGACTACACCAACCTGACAATTCCGTCCAACATTGCTCCACTGAACTTCAGGATTGACGAGCCCGGCAAGGATTTCGTGACAGAGTTCTCAACAGCCTCTGCAAGCATCACCGTTTCCGGCAGGAAGACTGACATTCCGGAAAAGAAGTGGCACTCCCTTCTGGCCGATGCAGACAGGATTGAAGTCTCAGTCTATGCAAAGGAGAACGGCCGATGGAATGCATACAGGACATTTACACTTGAGGTCTCTGACCCTATTGACCCATACATCTCATACAGGCTCATCCCGCCATCATTCGAGCAGTATGAAGAACTCTCCATTGAACAGAGAAGCCTGGAGTCATTCTGGAAGAAGACCATCTACACCAACACACTGGTACAGGATGACCAGAACGGACAGTGCATAAACTGCCATCACTACCGCAACTACACCACGGACAACATGCAGTTCCATGCCCGTCAGTACCTGGGCGGAACTATTCTTGTCAGGGACGGAGAGGTAAGCAAGATAAACCTGAAGACTGATTCCACCCTTTCTGCCGGTGTCTATCCGGCATGGCATCCTACTCATGACTTCATTGCATACTCGGTAAACCAGACCAAGCAGTCAATCCAGCTGACAGACCCGAACCGCATTGAGGTTCAGGACATGCAGAGCGACCTTATTCTATATAACATCCGTGAGAATGCCGTGAGCATCATAGAGAACCAGCCAGACCAGTTTGAGTGCTTCCCGGCATGGTCACCTGACGGCAGGACTCTCTATTACGTTTCAGCACATTTTGAAGCCCCGGCCGACGACAGCCGCATGGGAATCCTCATGGACAACTATCAGGAGATAAGGTATGACCTTTACAGGAAACCATTCAACCCTGACACCCGGACATGGGGCGCATCAGAGATGATGATCGATGCGGCATCGATGGGCCAGAGCATCACCCTACCAAGAGTATCGCCGGACGGCAGATACCTGATGTTCACGCAGGGCGGACACGGTATCTTCCACATCTGGCACAGGGATGCAGACCTGTGGATGCTTGACCTGCAGACTGACTCGGTAAGACCGCTGACAGAGATAAACAGCCCGGACGTGGACAGCTACCACTCCTGGTCCAGCAACGGAAAATGGATAATCTTCAGTACCCGCCGCGATGACGGCGCATACACCCGCCCATACCTGGCACACCTGCAGGAGGATGGTACTTTCTCAAAGCCGTTCGCACTGCCTCAGCGTGATCCGGATTTCTCACAGGGTTTCATGTATTCATACAACATCCCAGAATTCATGAAGGAGCCGGTCAGCATCAGCCCACGTGAATTTGCAGGTGCAATGATGGAAGCTGCAAGTCCAGTCAATTACCAGAACACCGTTAATGAGTAGGAAGATGAACAGGATTTGCAACATTGCCAGATACCTTTCACTGGTATTCATCGGACTGATCATGCTGCTGCCATGCAGGGTTTCAGCACAGGAAAAATTCATAATAGTCCTGGATGCCGGACACGGCGGAAAAGACCCGGGAGCCGTAAACGGCAAGAATCAGGAGAAGACCATAAACCTTAACGTGACCCTGCGCGTGGGTCAGCTGCTTGAGCAGAACTGTCCTGATGTCAAGGTAATCTACACAAGGAAGACTGACGTATTCGTTGAGCTCTACAAACGCGCTGACATAGCAAACAAGGCTGGAGCAGACCTGTTCGTTTCAATACACACAAATGCAGCAAAGTCGTCATCTGCCTACGGAGCAGAGACCTACCTGCTGGGCGTTGAAGAGAACAGGACCAGCGCAAACCTGAACGTGGCAGTAGAAGAGAACAAGGCTATCCTCTATGAGAGCGACTACGAAACCCACTATGAGGGCTACGACCCAAACAGTCCTGAAAGCCAGATCATCTTTGAATTCATGCAGAGCGAATATACCAAGGAGAGCCTGAAGGTTGCCACTATGGTCCAGAACGGCATGATTGGAGAGCCTAAGCGGCATGACCGCGGAGTGCATCAGGCAGGATATCTGGTTCTTTGGAAAAGTGCCATGCCAAGCATCCTGATTGAGCTTGGCTTCATCTCAAACCCTAATGAGGTCAAGTACCTGACATCAGCACAGGGCGTTGAAGAGTTGAGCCAGAGCATATACAAGGCCTTCGTCAACTATATTTCAGACGTCAAGGGGAAGAGTCCTGTCGCCACCGTACAGACCGCCGCACCAGTTCAGGCCAAGCCTGACACTCCGGTGGTTCAGACAAAGTCAGACAAACCGGTATTCAAGATTCAGTTCATGACAACGCCAGACCAGCTTCCGCTCACAGACAGCCGTTTCAAGGGATACCAGTCCGTTGAATGCCACAAGGACGGAAAACTCTACAAGTACACGTGCGGAAACACCGGCAGCTACAATGAAATCCTCAAGACCCAGACAGAAGTGCGCAGAAAATACAAGGATGCATTCATAATTGCACTGCTGAACGGTGAGAGAATAAGCATCAGTGAAGCCAAGAAACTGGCAGGAGAGTAGTCTAATTCTTCCAAGCAAAAAAGCAAACTTTTCTGTACTTTTTTTTGGCGTCCAAAACAAGACAATTTAGATTTAGTCCAAATAACAAGCCCTGTTGGACAAAGCCGGAATTAGTAGTTCTGACAGTGTCTCGTTGGGGGTCAAACATAGTACAATCCGTCCCTGTCCACTTAAACGTTCCAGCGTTACATTGCTGATACCTACCACCTTATAATTTTCCAAATCAAAAATTTGAAGATTATTTGGAGCGTATTCCAACGTGCTGATTTCCAAAACGTTGAAAGAAATGATTTTTTCACATTTTAACTGAGGGTTGCATGTTTTAGATAAGATTGCGAATTTTGCAGTGAGGAAAAACAAAGAAGTTTTCAACAGGGAGCGAATCTTCCTAAAGAGACACCTTTAATATGATAGAGAAATCAACAGAAACAGTTTGGAAAGATTGTCTTGAATTCATTCAGGACAATGTTGCTCCGTCTGCATACAAGGAATTGTTTGCAGGCATCAGACCTGTTTCTCTTGAGAACGGAGAGCTCACAATAGCTGTCGCCTCGGCATTCGTCTATGAATACATTGAGGAGAACTATCTTGGTGTCATGCGCTCTGCCCTTACAAAGGTAATCGGCCCTGGTACAAAGCTCAAATACCGTGTCATGACTGACAAGCAGCACAAGCTTGAGACAACAGTCACCTCACAGGATACAGCCGATACCGGATACAAGGAGACTACCAGGCAGACCAACGCAGCCCCTGCCCTCCTGAAGGCTCCACAGCCACAGGATCTGGACCCGATGCTGAATCCAAAGTACTCATTTGACAACTTCATTGAGGGCGTCAGCAACAAACTGTCCAGGACTGCAGCTGAGACCGTAGCCCAGAATCCTGCACGTTCCACCTTCAACCCGCTTTTCATCTATGGAGCATCGGGTGTGGGAAAGACCCATCTGGTGAATGCCATAGGTATGAAGGTCAAGAGTCTCTTCCCGGAAAAGAGGGTTCTGTATGTATCGTCGCACCTGTTCCACGTACAATATGTTGATTCTGTACGCAACAACACGGTGAATGACTTCATAAACTTCTATCAGACAATTGACGTCCTGATTATAGATGACATGCAGGAGCTTGCAGGCTATTCAAAGACACAGAACACTTTCTTCCACATATTCAATCATCTGCATCTTAACCAGAAGCAGCTCATCATGACCTGCGACCGTCCTCCAAAGGACCTTAAGGATCTTGAGGAGAGACTGATTACCCGTTTCAAATGGGGTCTGGTTGCAGAACTTGAGAAGCCTAACTACGAACTCAGGAAGGAGATTCTCAGGGACAAGACACGCAGGGACGGAATAGAGTTCCCAGAAGATGTAATTGACTACATTGCACAGAACGTCAAGGACAGCGTACGTGACCTTGAGGGAACTATCGTGTCACTTGTTGCACATTCCACCATCTACAACAAGGATGTGGATCTTGACCTTGCACGCTCAGTCATAGAGAAAGCCAGCGTCAAGGAAGAGAAGCCACTCACAATTGAAGGCATCATCAACAAGGTCTGTGAGTACTACGACATTGAAGCCGATGCCATCCAGACAAAGTCACGCAAGAGTGAAGTCGTTCAGGTACGTCAGATAAGCATGTATCTGGCCAAGAAATACCTTGACTACTCAACATCAAAGATTGGCATGTACATTGGAAAGCGTGACCATGCTACAGTTCTGCACGCATGCACCGTTGTAAAGGACCAGATAGAGGTTGACAAGAACTTCCGTGAGGACATGCAGAACATAGAGAGTTCACTCCGTCTATGAATGACAACGTTGTAGAGACCCGCCCCAAGGTTCTTGAAGCAGACGTAGTACGTTTCCAGAACAAGAAAGAGAAATGGGTTGCTTTTGTGGGTCTTCTGAACGGGCAGCCTTACGAGATTTTCACAGGACTTCAGGACGACGAAGAGGGAATTGCCATCCCAAAGACCGTAGATCACGGTGTCATCATCAAGAACATAGATGAGAACGGCGTAAAGCGCTATGATTTCCAGTTCACTAACAAGCGCGGCTACAAGGTTCTGATTGAAGGACTGAGTGAGAAGTTTGACAAGGAGTACTGGAACTATGCCAAGCTGATCTCAGGCGTGCTCAGATATCAGATGCCTATTGAGCTCTGCATCAAGCTTGTCTCATCACTTGACCTTGACTCTGAGAACATCAACAACTGGAAAAACGGCGTTGCACGTGCCCTGAAGAAATATCTGCCTGACGGGTCACAGCTCAAGAACGATGCAGATGAAGAAATCTGACATGCATCCAGAATCACAGCACATAGAACTGAAGGGACTGCGCTTATACGCATACCATGGCGTATGCCCACAGGAGCGCATCGTCGGCTCGTGGTACACCCTTGACATTGAGGTGACAGCCGACATTTCTGCAGCCGTAAGTTCAGACTGCGTAGATGACACCATCAGCTACGCAGAGATTGCACAGATTGCCAGGACAGAGATGAAGACTCCTTCTGACCTGCTTGAGCACGTTGCCGGCCGTATTGCAGAAAAATTGCAGGAAAGATTCACTTCCCTGCAATCTGTCCAGATATCCCTTACCAAGGAGAATCCTCCGGTAGGTTCGGAATGCCGTGCTGCCACGGTCACCCTGAAATACGTTCAATAAGTTCCAGACACATGCGGCTGTTGTGGTACGGACACTTCCAGGGGCCTGCCTTGTCGTCCTTGAAATTGGTCTGTCCGTCTGCCAGCATTCCCCAATACCATTCACCTCCCACATGGTCAATAATGTGTTCCTGTATGAAATGCCATGCACCAATACATCTGGCCAGATCCTCTTCCCTGCCCAGCAGCTGCCATGAGTTGAAGTAGCCTATCACAGTCTCTGCCTGTGGCCACCAGTCACGGTTCTGCTCAATATGACCGGTTGACGGATCGTACTCATATATCATGCTGCCATCAGGCTGGAGTGCCTCTGAAGAACAGACATCGGCAATACGGCGGACAATATCCAGAAGTCTCTGCATGCGCTCTGTATCCCCTATCACCTGTGCGGCCTCTGTCATAAGCCAGCTGGCCTCAATATCATGTCCGTAAGAGCGGATATCTCCGTGCAACTCCCATGCATCGCCAAAGAAGAGCCCCAGATGTCCTATATCAGAACGGTATATCCTGTCCATGAACACATCAAGTAGCTCCTGGATCTTCTTTTTCAGGCCTGGATCCTGCCAAACGCGGTACAGATTGGTATAAGGTTCCAATATGTGCAAATGGGTGTTCATTGTCTTACGGTCATTGGTCTCCTTCTCACTCAGGCGGGCATCGGCAATCTCTCCCCACTCTCTTGTAAAGGCCTCCCAATAGCCGCCAGCAGCAGAATCATAGGCATGAGCCTCAATGTCTTCATACAGCTTTATTGCGTACTCAATTGACTCACGGTCACCGGTTGCACGGCCAAGCTCACTGAATCCGTAGATTGCAAAGCCCAGGGCATAGATCTGCTTCTTTGTATCAAGAGGTGTTCCGTCTGCGTTGAGCATCCAGTAGATACCTCCATTCTCTGCATCGTAGAAATGTTCAATCAGATAACGCTTTGCACGCATTGCCGTGTCAAGATACTGCGGGTCACCTATCACCCTGTAAGCCGATGCAAAGGTCCACAGGATACGGGCATTCAGCACGGCGCCCTTTGGAGCGTCTGCATGCAGATTATTGTATCCGTCTATCCGGCCATGGAAACCTCCGCGCTGCATATCTGTCATCCGGTCCATCCAGAACGGCAGAATATTAAGAGTCAGCTCATTTCTGAGCTGACTCTTAAGTTCAATCAGTCTTTGATCCATATAAGAAGGATTACATTTCAGCCACCACCTTGCAGACAGTGCCTGCAGGCTGCATTGGAACCAGGTTACCCTGAACCTTTTCACCGTTGATGGTCAGTGACTTTATACCCTTCTGGGCTCCGTTAGGGTTCTTGATCTCAATTACATATGTGGCGCCGCGGAACTTGCGGGTCACGGTGTAACCCTTGTTGTCGCTACTTATGCATGGGTCCATCTCAATTCCCTTGAAGCTTGGCTTGATACCCAGAATGAACTGGGTGATTGTGTACCAGTTCCATGCAGCAGTACCGGTCAGCCATGAGTTCTTGCCCTCGCCCGGTTTTGCGGCATCCTTGCCGGCAACCATCTGGCAATATACGTATGGCTCAACCTTGTGCAGGTCCTGATCCTTTATCCATGCCGGGCAGATCTTGGTGTAGTGTTCCCAGGCATCGTTTCCGCGTCCGGCAACGGTCTCACCAATGATTACCCAAGGGTTGTTATGGCAGAATATACCGGCATTCTCCTTGTAGCCTGCAGGATAAGAGCTGATCTCACCCATCTCAACGTGATATACAGTGTAGGCAGGGTTGTTCAGAACCATTCCGTGCTCGCTGTCAAGGTACTTCTTGCAGCTGTCAAGAGCCTTGTCAACCATGCCCTCTTCAAGACCTATTCCGGCCATGGTGCAGAATCCCTGTGACTCAATGAATATCTTGCCCTCCTCGTTCTCATTAGAACCAATCTTGTTGCCGTAGAAATCGTATGCACGCAGGTACCATTCACCGTCCCAGCCATGCTTCTTTATAGCCTCGACCATTGCATCGATGCACTTCTGGGCACGCTCTGCCTCCTTCAGTGCGTCACCGCCCAGGGCGTTGCACAGCTCAACGTACTGCTTGCCGCAGAACACGAACAGACCGGCAATCATCAGTGACTCAGCCTTGCTGCCCTCAGTCTTGTTCTCAGTAGTCTGGAAACTCTCGTTAGGATCCCAGCTGAAACAGTTCAGGTTCAGGCAATCGTTCCAGTCAGCGCGTCCAATCAGTGGCAGCATGTGCGGACCCAGGTTCTTGACCACGTGGTCAAAGCTGATTCTGAGGTGCTCCATCAGGGTAACCTCCGAGCCTGGCACATTGTCCCATGGAACCATCTCGTCAAGGATTGAGAAGTCACCTGATTCGCAGATGTATGCCACGGTACCGAAAATCAGCCACATCGGGTCATCGTTGAAACCGCCGCCAATGTCGTTGTTGCCGCGCTTTGTCAGAGGCTGGTACTGATGGTAGCAGCCGCCGTCAGGGAACTGGGTCGATGCAATGTCAATGATTCTCTGGCGTGCGCGTGAAGGAACCTGATGCACGAATCCAACAAGATCCTGGTTGCTGTCACGGAATCCCATGCCACGGCCAATACCGCTCTCAAAGAAACTGGCACTGCGGCTGAAATTGAATGTGATCATGCACTGGTACTGGTTCCAGATATTTACCATGCGGTCCAGACGTGGGTCGGCTGACTTGACAACGTACTTGTCAAGCAGTTCATCCCACATGGCGGTCAGCTGGGCAAATGCGGCATCGACAGCCTGAACTGTACTGAATCTATTAATAGTCTCAAGCGCCTTCTTCTTGTTTACAAGAGTGTGGTCCGATGCCTGGCTTGAGATAAGCTCGCCGCTCTTCTTGCGGGCAATATCCTCCTCAGAGAACTTCTCATCCTGCTCATTCTCAACATATCCCAGAAGGAACACATAGTCCTTTGACTCACCTGGCTTAAGTGTTACCTCAATATAGTGGCTGGCAATAGGTGACCATCCATGGGCAAGGCTCATTGAAGGCTTGCCCGCCATGACGCACTGTGGGTCAGCGAACTCGTTGTAGAGTCCAATGAATGACTCGCGGTCGGTGTCATATCCCTGGATAGGTACATTGACTGAATAGTATGCGTAGTGGTTGCGGCGCTCCTTGTACTCGGTCTTGTGGTAGATTACGCTGCCGTCAATCTCAACTTCGCCGGTTGACCAGTTGCGCTGGAAATTCTCCATGTCGGTCGATGCGTTCCACAGACACCACTCGGCAAATGAGAAAAGCTTGATGCTCTTTTCCTGGTCAGTAGTGTTCTTGAGGGTCACCTTCTGAACCTCGGCCCATGTGTTCAGCGGAACAAAGAAGAGAGTGCTTGCCTCAATTCCGTTCTTGGAACCGGTAATGCGGGTGTAGTTCATTCCGTGACGGCACTCGTAGCTCTCAAGCGGAGTCTTGCATGGCTTCCAGCCCGGATTCCATACCGTGCCGCCGTCATTGATGTAGAAGTATCGGCCACCGTTGTCCATCGGTACACCGTTGTAGCGGTAGCGGGTAATGCGGCGGAACTTAGCATCCTTGTAAAAGCTGTAGCCGCCGGCTGTGTTGCTTATGAGCGAGAAGAAATCCTCGTTGCCCAGGTAGTTGATCCATGGGAACGGGGTTGCAGGGTCAGTAATCACATACTCCCTGGCTTTGTCATCGTAATGACCGTATTCTTTTGACATATATCTATCAGTGATTAGTTGTTCTTGATCCATTCACGTACAATCTTACCCCAAGGCTTGATTACGCTGTCATCCCATGGACCCTCTGAGCTTCCCTCTGGGGTAAAGAATGAGCAGGTCTCGTTCTTGTCGCCTACTGACCAGGTCAGCATGGTCACGCCCTTGGCATCGGCCCAGTCAGACCACTCCTGCCATGACTCCAGGTCCATGCGGCCGTCACCGCTGGCATCGCAGCTGGCACACTCTGAAATCAGGACAGGAATGCCGGCAGCCATTGCAGCATCGCACTTGTCACGCAGCCACTGCTTGTGTGTGCCGGCGTAGAAGTGTACGGTGTACATCAGGTTGTCATAGCCCTTGATTGGGTCAGCAGCAGGCTTCTCAATTGCCTGATCCCATGACGGGCAGCCCATAAGGATTACCGGATGTGAAGGGTCACACTCTGCGATAACCTTGATAAGGCCCTCTGCATAAGTCTTCAGGCTCTCCCATGAGTCACGTGTAGGCTCATTGTACAGCTCGTAGATTACGTTTGGAACACCTTTGTACTTGGTTGCGACAGTCCTGAAGAACTCGGCAGCCTCTTCTGGGTGCTGAACGTGTGAATGCCAGTCAACGATTATGTAGGCACCGCTTGCAATGGCACCGTCAACTACTGCGTACAGGCTCTTCAGCGCAAGTTCCGGGTCAGCCATGTAGCCGTGATCCTTGCCAGGATTGTCACCCAGGGCATGGTCATCGGCACCGATTGCTGCACGGTAAATCTTGCAGCCCCAGTCTTCTGTCAGATGCTTTACTGCGCTCTCATTGTAGAAGCGTGGCCACAGGTTGTGCCAGCCAAAGCTGATGCCGTGATATGCAATTACCTGACCTGATTCATTTACCAGGTGGCAGCCGTCAACGTGGAGTCTCTCAACTTTCGGAGCCTTCTGACCGCAGCCGGTCAGTATGAGTCCCATTGCAATGGCCATTACGGCCAGGATATTTCTTTTCATGGTTTATTTCTTGATTGGGAATTTGTAAGCAAGGATACCCATTGCAACGGCAATTGCCGCAGGAACAAGAGAGAAGAGTGACCATACCATGTGCTGTACACCAGACTCGTTGGTGATGGTCACGATTGTCTGACCGGTAGCGGCATCGGTCTCTGAAACAAGACCGGCAATGCCAAGCAGGAAAGCAATCAGGGCACCTGATACGGCACCGCCAAGCTTCTGTGCCATGGTACCAGAAGAGAAGATAAGACCGGTAGAAGATGTACCGAACCTCTCTGTTGCGTAGTCTGCAACATCAGCATACATGGACCAGAGCAGTGGAGAATAGAGACCGCAACCGACTGATGTCAGCACGGAAACAACCACCATTACCCAGATGAACCTTGCATCCATTGGAATGAAGAAGAATGCAATTGATGTGACGCAGCAGATAACTGCAGACCATACGAATGCCATTCTCTTTGAGCCGATCCACTTTGTGAAGGCAGGAGAGATGCCGCCAAAAATCATGCAGGTAACCTCGCCGAAGGCCATGAATACAGTGTAGTTGATGATAAGTGCGCCTACCGTAACGTCACCACCCAGACAGTAGGTAATCATGTAACCGGCAACTGCGTAGCGGAATCCGTTGAAGAAGTTCGTGCAGAGTGCCATGAGTGTCATGAATATCCATGGACGGTTGCGGAACAGGTCAACGAACTGACGGAATGAGAACTTCTCGGCACGTACAGGCTTGAGTCTCTCCTTGGTCATGAGACCACATGCCAGTGTCATGGCAGCAGCAATGATACCGAATGCAGCGCCAAGTACTGCGTACTGATGAGCCTCGGTTCCGCCTACCATCTTCTGCAGGTAAGGGAATGAGAGCAGTGTGATGAATCCCATTGCGTAAGCACCTACCATGCGGTATGAAGAGAACTGGTTCTTCTGGTTGTCGTCATCGGTCATGACACCCAGCAGTGAGCCGTAAGGAACGTTTACGGCCGTATAGATAGCCATCATCATCAGGTAAAGGGTGTATGCCCAGATTCTCTTTCCTGTAGGACCAAAGTCCGGAGTGAAGAGCAGCAGTGCAAAGATAAGTCCATAAGGGATTGCGCACATGATGAGCCATGGACGGTATGTTCCCCAGCGTGACTGGGTACGGTCTGCAAGACTACCCATGAGTGGGTCTGTCACCACGTCAAACATTCTGGCAATGAGCATGAGTGCTGCTGCATCGGCAAATGTAAGACCAAATACGTTTGTAAAGAAGAGAGGGAAAGCAATTGACATGATCTTCCATGTGATACCACCGGCAGCGGCATCACCAAGAGCATAGGCAATCTTCTCCTTGATTGTAACTTTAGTAGAATCCATTGTTTTTATTTATTAAATCATTTATCCTTTTTACTGTGTCGCTTGATGTAAATCCATCAGGCTGGGTATTCATGCAGTAGTCCACAAGCTTCTCAACCGTAGATGTTGCCACGTGCATGCGGGTGTCGCTCGACGCATAGTAGATGAAGACCTTGCCCTCATCCTCAATCCATCCGTTAGAGAAGAGCACGTTTGACACGTCTCCCACAATCTCTGTCATATCAGGGGCCAGGAAGAATCCGGCAGGTGCAGCAATGACACGGGTAGGATCATCAAGGGCAGTCATGTACATGTAGAGGACATATCTGAGACCGTCAGCACATCCACGCACACCATGTGCCAGATGCAGCCATCCCTGAGGAGTCTTGATAGGATGCGGACCCTCACCGTTCTTTACCTCCTTTATAGTATGGTAGTAGCGGCTGTCAATGATGACTTCATCCTTAATCTCTGCATGGGTTATGTCATCAACCAGGGCCCAACCAATACCGCCACCGCTTCCGGCATCAATGAAGCCATCCTGAGGGCGGGTGTAGAAGGCATACTTTCCGTTTACGAACTCTGGATGCAGTACTACGTTTCTCTGCTGGCTGCGTGACTTCAGGTCCGGCAGACGCTCCCAGTTGACAAGGTCTTTGGTACGGGCGATGCCCGCAGCGGCAGTCGCTGCCGAAAGGTCTCCGGGCAGGCTCCTGTCCTTACGCTCAGAGCAGAACACGCCGTAAATCCAGCCATCCTCATGCTGGGTCAGACGCATGTCGTAAACGTTTGTATCAGGATCTTCTGTCTGGGGCATTGTTATAGGACGCTCCCAGAAACGGAAGTTGTCAATTCCGTTTGGACTCTCTGCCACTGCAAAGAATGACTTGCGGTCAGCAGCCTCAACCCTGGCCACCATTATATACTTGCCGTTCCACTTCATGGCACCGGCATTGAACGCAGCATGAATGCCTATGCGCTCCTGCAGCATTGGGTTTGTTGCAGGATTCAGGTCATAGCGCCAATGCAGAGGGGCATGGTCACCAGTCAGCACCGGATTCTGGTATCTTGTCCAGACACCGTTCGTGCCTGATGGAGAATTCTTTCTTGTCAAAAGCTCCTCATGAGCATCGAACAGCCTTTTCTTTTCTACTTCAAATTCCATCATTTCAGAATCATATCAATACGTTCCAGTTCACTCTCTGAGAAAGAGGTATTCCTGACCGCATTCAGGTTTGTCTTCAACTGCCTTGCAGAACTTGCGCCAACAATAACAGAAGTCACTTCTGGCTGACGTATGAGCCATGCCAGAGACATCTCAGAGAGAGCCTGGCCACGCTGCTCTGCCATCTGGTCAAGGGCACGCATGCTTTCAACGAAGTCGTCTGTCAGGACATCCTTTTTCAGGAAGAAGTTCCTGGCCATTCTTGAGTCAGCAGGAATGCCGTTCAGGTAGCGGTTGGTCAGGAGTCCCTGTGCCAGCGGTGAGAAGGCGGTAAAGCCTACGCCATTGCTGTAGCAGGCATCCAGAATGCCACTGTCCTTAGGCTCACGGTTCAGCATGTTGTACTTGCCCTGATAAATCAGGCATGGGACATCACGCTGCTTCATATATTCAAAGACAAAGTCAAGGGTATCAACCGGATAGTTTGAGATGCCCACATACAGAGCCTTGCCCTGACGGACAATGTCAACAAGAGCCTGAAGCGTCTCTTCAAGCGGTGTGTCAGGATCATATCTGTGTGAATAGAACAGATCAACATAGTCCAGTTTCATGCGCTTGAGGCTCTGGTCCAGACTGCTCATCAGATACTTGCGTGAGCCCCACTCGCCGTATGGGCCTGGCCACATGTCGTAGCCTGCCTTGGTTGTGATAAAGAGCTCATCCCTGTAGGGGCGGAAGGATTTGTCCATAATCTGGCCAAAGGTCTCTTCGGCAGAGCCGTACATGGGACCGTAGTTGTTTGCAAGATCAAAACAGGTGATGCCGTTGTCAAAGGCGCAGTGAGCAATTTCAATACAGTTCTCAAGATTGTCCACGCTGCCAAAATTGTGCCACAGTCCCAGAGAGAGAAGCGGCAGTTTCACTCCACTGCGTCCGCATCGGCGGTACTCCATGTCACCGTCATAGCGGCCGGCGGCAGCTTTGTAGAGGTTTCTAGCATCCATAGTATGATTTGGTTAGTTGTGAGTTATGAGTTATGAGTTGTGAGTTATGGGTTATTCGGTGATTGGCTTGTACTTTGGAACCAGGGTTCTCATGATTGTCCAGGCAATTAGATATGCAACTGCACAGTAGCAGAACACAATCATGTAACCGGCAGGCTTTCCGGCAACACCAAAGAACTGGAATGCATCGCCCTTGCCCTCAGCATAGGTGAAGAGCATTCCCGAGCACTTGTTGATTGCAAATGAACAGAGACCGCCGAACATTGTGCCGATGCCCGTGATGGTAGCAATGGCGCTCTTTGGGAACATGTCACCGATGGTTGAGTACAGGTTGGCAGACCAGGCCTGATGACCGGCGCCTGCAAGACCGATGATCACGCATGGAATCCATGGCGAGATATGTGCCAGCGGCTGGGCAAACATTGCAAATATCGGCAGGAAGGCAAACATCAGCATGGCGCGCATACGGCCTGCATATGGTTCCATGCCCTTCTTCTCAACAAAGAGCTTTGGCAGGTAGCCACCGTAGATTGATACTACGGTAACAATCAGGTAGAGCACAAAGATAAGCATCTGACCTGTAGCGGTAGTTGTAGGGTAGCCCAGCTCCGAGAAGTATGCAGGAGCCCAGAACAGGAAGAACCACCATACACCGTCCGTCATGAACTTGCCTACAATGAAAGCCCATGTTTGACGATACTTGAAACAGTCAATGAACCTAAGCTTCAGGTTGTCATTTGCCTGCTGGCGTGAATCATCCTTCTTCTCCTCCTGGGCAGGCGCATTGGCATCGGACTGGATATAGTCAAGCTCTGCCTTGTTCACGAACTTGCTCTCAGAAGGCTTGTTATAAAGGACAGCCCAGAAACCGGCCCAGATAAAACCAAGGGCACCGATGATTATGAATGCCATCTCCCAGCCGAATGCCTTTGCCAGAAGAGGAATTGTCAGAGGGGCAGCCAAAGCACCCACACTGGCACCGGCGTTGAAGATTGAAGTGGCAAAAGCGCGGTCCTTTTTTGGGAAATACTCAGCTGTAACCTTGATTGCAGCAGGGAAGTTTCCGGCCTCACCAGTGGCCAGAATGATACGGCAAGAGAGGAAAAGCCATACAGACATGGTTGAGATTGCAAGTGCCAGATCAGAGCCTGCAGTCACTGCGCGCAGAGCCTCAACATCTGCAATTCCCAGGAAGTTCATTGTCACCATGCCGCAGAAAGCATGCAGGCAGGCGCCGATACTCCAGAGGATGATTGCCCAGACATAGCCCTTCTTTGTTCCCATGAAATCTATGAACTTTCCCGCAAACAGCGATATGAAAGCATAGAAGATTGAGAACGTCGATGTGATGTTGCCATAGTCATTGTCTGACCAGTGGAAATCCAGAGCGATGAAATCCTTCCAGGTCAATGATAACACCTGACGGTCCATGTAGTTGACCGTAGTCGCAAAAAAAAGCATTGCACACATGACCCATCTGAAATTGGTCATGCGTGACTTTCCTGTTTCTGTACTCATATAGTTACTCTTTTGTCATTGTCGTAATAATGGTTCAAATATAGTCATTTTTACGCACAATGGCAAAAGCAGGCAACTATTCTGAATAATACACCCTCTTGACTCTGGTGGATATAGTTGAAATAATCTCGTACGGAATGGTATCCAGCCTGTCAGACAGCTCATGCACAGGCAGATTCGGGCCAAAAATCTCAACCGCATCGCCCTCGCGGCATGGAATGTCCGTGACATCTATCATACACACGTCCATGCATATATTCCCCACGTACGGTGCCCTCTTTCCATTCACCAGACAATAGCCATTGCCGTTACCCAGATGACGGTCCAGACCATCGGCATAGCCAATCGGTATGGCGGCAATCCTAGACGGTCTTTCTATGACACCGCGGCGGCTGTAGCCCACAGTCTCGCCCGGCTCAAGGTTTCGTATCTGAAGGATTGTAGTCTTCAGGGTCAGCGCTGTTTCAAGCGGCTGGTTGTCAAGTGGATTTATGCCATACAGGCCCAGGCCCAGACGCACCATCTCATAGTGCCTGTCAGGGAATCTCTCTATGGCAGAAGAGTTGCAGATATGACGCATTATCTTGTGGCGGAAAGCCGAGCGCAGTTCGCCGGCAGCCTTGTCAAACCGTTCTATCTGCAGGGCAGAGAATTCGTCAAACTGATTGCTGTCACTGCCCACAAAATGAGTGAATATGGAACGGGCAATCACCGCAGTCTGCCTCTGCAGGCGCTGTATGAGTTCCGGCACATCCTCAGGAGCAAACCCCAGTCTGTGCATACCCGTATCAATCTTTATATGCACTGGGAAATTAGTTATTCCTTCATGCTCCGCAGCGCGGATAATCTCCTCAAGCAGGTGGAAACTGTAAATCTCAGGTTCCAACTTATGGTCAAACAGAGTCTTGAAAGAGGTCCTCTCAGGATTCATCACCATGATGTTCGTGCTGATGCCGGCACGACGCAGCTCCCATCCTTCGTCGGCCACTGCCACTGCCAAATAGTCAACCTTCTGGTCCTGCAGAGTCCTGGCAACCTCTATTGCTCCGGAACCGTATGCCGATGCCTTCACCATGCAGACAATACGCGTGCCCGGGCTGAGCATGCTGCGATAACGGTTCAGATTATCAACGACGGCATGCATGTTCACTTCAAGGATGGTCTCATGGACCTTGAGTTCCAGCCGGTCTGTAATCTGGTCAAAGTTGAACTTCCTGGCACCCTTCACCAGAATCAGTTCGTTGTGAAGAGCATCGAACGCCTCTGATTTCAGGAACTCCTCAGTCGTCTCAAAGAACTGCTTGTTGTCAATATTGAAGACCTTGGGCACGGAGCTAATCTCACGGCCGATGCCTATGAACTTACTTATTCCACGGCTCTCTATCAGTTGATTGATCTTCCGGTACAGCGCTTTGGCGGTAAAGCCGGTCTGCAGTATGTCTGACAGAATCAGCGTGCGGGTACGGATGCGGTCATCAGTACGGCGCGCCATGAAATCAAGTGCAATATCAAGTGAGGATATGTCCGAATTGTAGCTGTCATTGATGATCATGCAGCCCTTCTTTCCCTCCTTGACCTCAAGCCTCATGGCAAGAGGCTCCAGCATAGCCATCCTCTCAGCAATCACAGCCGGATCCATGAGCAGATAGATGCACACGGCCAGGCAATGCAGGGAATTCTCTACAGATGCCTCGTCAATAAACGGTATGGAATACTGTCCCTCAAGGCCAATGTACCTGTACTTAACGACAGTATGGTCAGACATCTTGACGATGCTTGATATGAACAGAGGTTTTTCAGGATTTTTCTTTGACCACGCAATTTCTCGGGCAGAGACTACAGTCTTGTTCACGCAGTCCTGTATCAGTTCGTTGTCTCCGTCATAAATCACTACGTCACAGTCCTGGAAAAGCTTCAGCTTCTCAATACATTTCTCCTGCAGCGAAGAGAAGTTGCCCTGATGCGCCTGACCTATGTTAGTAAGGATTCCAATGGTAGGACGGATCATTTTCCAAAGAGGAAGCATCTCATTAGGCTCTGAGATACCGGCTTCAAAGATCCCCAGCTGTGGCTGCCTGTTGAGCAGCCAGCCTGACAGAGGGACGCCTATCTGGGAATTGTGGCTCCTTGGCGAGCGTGGCACGGCACGGTCCGGCTCAAGCAGCTGATACAGCCACTCCTTTATGACGGTCTTACCGTTGCTACCGGTGATGCCGACCACCGGAATGTCAAAGTTTTTCCTATGGGATTCTGCCAATTTCTGGAGAGCATCCCTGGTATTCCTGACCACCAGGAAGTTCGAATCCTGATAATCCTCCATCCTGTCAGGAAGATAGCTGACCACAAAGTTGCGCACTCCGCGGTCATACAGTTCACGGATGTAGCCATGCCCATCCTGACGTCCTTTCAGGGCAAAGAAAATTGTCTCTTTCGGAAAACAGAGAGAACGGCTGTCTGTCAGAAGCCAGCTTATATCTGCAGGACAGAGGCCATACCTGGTTGCCCCTATCACCTTGGAAATATCTTCAATTGTGTAGGTCATTCAATTTATCCTTTTTCTAAGGCAAAGTACGTTCTTTTTCCCGTAAGGAGCAAGGCACATGAGCAAAAAGTATTATTTTTGCATGTTTATAAACAACATAGACTTGACTGAAAAATTAAACAATATCAAATTCCCTTCAGACCTGAGACAGCTCAGCGTATCACAGCTTCCACAGGTCTGCAATGAGCTGCGTCAGTTCATCATTGAAGAGCTGTCACGCAACCCGGGACACTTTGCATCAAGCCTTGGAGCCATTGAACTAACAGTAGCACTGCACTATACATTCAACACCCCGGAAGACCGCATAGTTTGGGACGTGGGGCATCAGGCATACGCCCACAAGATACTTACGGGACGCAGGGAGGCATTCGGTACAAACAGAAAATTCAAGGGTCTCAAGCCTTTCCCATCACCGGAAGAGAGTCCCTACGACACATTCACTGCCGGACACGCATCGAACTCAATCTCTGCAGCACTGGGCATGGCGGTAGCCAACAAGAAGAACGGGCACCCAGAGCGCAGGGTCGTGGCAGTCATCGGCGACGGCGCAATGAGCGGCGGACTGGCTTTTGAGGGGCTCAACAATGCATCGGCAACAGACAATGACCTGCTGATTATTCTGAATGACAACGCCATGAGCATATCGCAGAGCGTGGGTGGAATGCGCAGCTACCTGACCCGCCTGCAGACATCACGGCCATACAACACCTTCAGATATTACCTGTCACGCATAATGTACAAGACAGGATTCATGACAGAAGCACGCAGGCGCAAGATAATACGCAACAACAACCGCCTTAAGATGCGGCTGAGCAAGCAGCAGAACATCTTTGAAGGCATGGACATACGCTACTTTGGCCCGATTGACGGACATGACGTCCAGGAGCTGACCCGCGTCCTGAGCAACATCAAGGACATGCACGGCCCAAAGCTGCTGCACATAAAGACCGTAAAGGGAAAAGGCTACGGACCGGCTGAAAAGGAGGCTGAAGTCTGGCATGCTCCCGGTCTGTTTGACAAGATTACAGGAGAGCGTCTGGTAAAGGACACTACAGGCCAGCCACCGCTCTTCCAGGACGTATTCGGCCACACGCTCACCGAGCTCATGGCACAGAATCCTTCTATTATAGGAATCACTCCAGCCATGCCTACCGGATGCTCCATGAACATTGCCATGAAGGAGTTCCCTGACCGATGCTTTGACGTAGGCATTGCAGAAGGACATGCCGTTACCTTCTCAGGCGGACTTGCAAAAGAGGGAATGACACCGTTCTGCAACATATATTCATCATTTGCCCAGAGAGCGTATGACAACATCATACACGACGTGGCAATCCAGAAACTGAACGTGGTATTCTGTCTGGACCGTGCGGGCATAGTGGGTGAAGACGGACCTACGCACCACGGTGCATTTGACCTGTCATTCCTAAGGCCAATACCAAACCTGACCATAGCATCGCCCTACAACGAGTCAGAGTTGCGTAACCTCATGTACACAGCCCAGCTTCCGGACCAGGGACCGTTCGTGATACGCTACCCACGCGGACGCGGCGTGCAGCCGGAGTGGAAGACCCCGATGGAGCCTGTTGTCGTAGGCAAGGGACGCACCATAAAGGAAGGAAAGGACCTGGCAATTCTGGTACTGGGACCTATCGGAAATCTGGCAGAAGAGGCCATCTCCGAATTTGAGGCAAAGCATCCAGAAACCAGCATAGCGCTCTATGACATGAGGTTCCTGAAGCCTCTGGACACAGAAATCCTTCATGAAGCAGCAAAGAACTTCAGTAAGATCATAACACTTGAGAACGGCGCACTTGCAGGAGGTTTTGGCAGTGCCGTCACCGAGTTCATGTCCGACAACGGATATACTCCGCAGATAGAACGCATGGGCCTGCCGGACACATTCGTCGAGCACGGCTCAATACCTCAGCTTCTTGACCTGTGTCATCTTGACAAGGAGGCCATTCTTGAGAACATAGAAAAAATGACAGCTTTATGAGAATAGTCATTGCCGGTGCCGGTGAGGTTGGAACCCACCTTGCAAAACTCCTGTCAGGAGAAGACCAGGACATCATCCTGATTGATGAGAAAGAGGATCGCCTGAGCAGTCTGGACTCAAACTTTGACCTGCTCACGGCCGTAGCATCGCCTACCTCAATAAAGGACCTGAAGGATGCCGGTGCCGCAAAGGCAGACCTGTTCGTAGCGGTCACTCCAGACGAGAGCAGGAACCTGATCTCATGCCAGCTGGCCCACAAGCTGGGAGCCCGGAAGACCTTGGCACGCGTTGACAACTACGAATACACGTTGCCAGAGAACAAGGAGTTCTTTACCAGCCTGGGTGTCAACTCGCTCATCTACCCGGAGCTTCTGGCTGCCAAGGAGATTGTTGCAGGAACAAAGATCAGCTGGATAAGGCAATGGTGGGAATTCGCTGACGGCGCCCTGGTCATGATGGGCGTCAAGGTCAGAGAAAACGCAGAGATAATCAACACCCCTATCTATACTCTGGGCACTAATCTCTCATACCACATAGTTGCCATAATGCGTGACAACGAGACCATCATTCCAGGTGGTTCAGACATGATCTATCCCGGTGACCTGGTCTATTTTATGACCATGAAGAAGGACATTTCCACCATCAGGAAAATTGCCGGCAAACAGGACCTTCCTGAAGTGCGTGACGTCATAATCATGGGAGGAAGCCGCATTGCAGTACGTGCAGCCCAGCTGCTGCCTGACAACGTGAACCTGAAAATCATAGAGCAGGACCTTGACCGATGCCACTGGCTTACGGAGCGCGTCCCATCGGGCGTCATGATTATAAACGGTGACGGCCGTGACCCTAACCTGCTCATAAGTGAAGGCATAGACCACACTGAAGCATTCGTGGCATTGACTGACAGTTCAGAGACCAACATCCTGGCATGCCTTGCCGCAAAACGCTTTGGAGTGTCAAAGACCATAGCCGAGGTTGAGAACATTGACTACATAACCATGGCAGAGAAACTTGACATTGGCTTTGTCATCAACAAGAAGAAGATTGCCGCAAGCCACATCTACCAGATGATGCTCGATGCAGATGTCAGCAACGTGAAATGCCTTACGTTTGCCAGCGCCGACGTTGCGGAATTCAATGTCAAGGAGGGCGCCAGGGTAACACGCGGCATCGTGAAGGAGCTTTCACTACCACACGGAGCCACCATAGGCGGACTCATCAGGAACAACCAGGCCATACTGGTAAACGGTGACACCCAGATTGAACCGAACGACCACGTGGTTGTATTCTGTCTTGAGGGTATGATTAAGAAACTTGAAAAATACTTCAATTGATTCACTTCAGGTCCATAGAAAGAATTATAGGAGCACTGCTGCTGATTGAAGCACTGATACTTCTGGGCTGTTCTGCCATACCTCTTGTTCTGAAAGAGACAGACTTCTTTGCATTTCTTGCATCGGCGCTTGCAACGGCATGTGCCGGCATGATCCTGGTGACTTTGGGAAAGAAGAAAGGCAAAGAGAACATGGTCTCAAGGCGTGACGGCTATGTAGTGGTGTCACTCAGCTGGATAATGTTCTCTCTGTTCGGAGCACTTCCGTTCATGCTGAGCGGGACTCTCACAAACTTTACCGATGCCTTCTTTGAGACACTGTCAGGTTTTACCACCACAGGAGCATCGGTAATCCCGGACATGGACAGCCTGCCACACGGACTGCTCTTCTGGCGCAGTTTCACAGAATGGATAGGCGGACTGGGAATCGTATTCTTCACGGTAGTTGTACTCCCTATCTTCGGAGTGGGTGACGTACAGTTGTTCGCCGCCGAGGCGGTTGGCCCTACCCGCGCAAAACTGCACCCAAGGATAAGCACCAGTGGCCGCTGGATACTCACCGTGTATGTCGTACTGACCATTGCCTGTACAATTGCCCTGAAGGTTTCCGGCCTGGGCCTGTGTGACAGCATCAACCATTCCCTGTGTACCATTGCTACCGGCGGAGGCTACACCCACAACGGCGGTATTGAGGGAATACACTCTGCCCTGGCTGAGTACATCATCATGATTTTCATGTTCCTGTCAGGCATAAACTTCAGCCTGCTTTACCTGGCTCTTTTCAAGGGAAAGTTCGGCAACCTGCTCCATGACACGGAATTCGCATGGTATGCCATCACCTGCCTGATATTCATTGCAACGATTGCCATAGGACTGTTTACAAGAACTGATTACGGCATAGAGGAGTCACTGCGCCACTCCGCCTTCCATGTCATTTCAATGGTCACCACCACCGGATATGTCACTACTGACCTGACCCTATGGCCACAGAGCCTCTGGATGCTTCTGGGCTTCTGCATGTTCCTTGGCGCATGTGCCGGTTCCACCACCGGTGCCATGAAAAGCGTCCGTTCACTGGTGCTGGTAAAGATAATGCGCAATGAATTTGACCGAATACTTCACCCCAACGCCATTCTTCCTGTACGCATGAACGGAAAGGTGCTCTCACAATCAACAAGGCAGTCAATCCTGTCATTCTCAATGTTCTTTGTGGGAATCATCTTCGTATCATGGCTTCTGTTCATGGCACTTGGACTTGACATGGATGTGGCATACGGCACGGCAGTGGCATCGGTCTGCAACGTTGGACTTGGCGTAGGCGGAATGGGCCTGACTATTTCATGGGCTGTGCTCCCCGTAGTAGGAAAGTGGCTGGCAGCTGCCCTGATGCTGATAGGACGACTTGAAATCTTTGCAGTGCTTATCCTTCTGACTCCTGGTTTCTGGAAGCATCATTGACAATCACCCCTTCAAGACTTTCCACCAATCTGCGCACCTGCTCCCTTATTCTCTGGTAAGGAGCGCTGTCCCTGTAGTGGGTATTCTTTACCAGAGCCTCCTGGATAGGAATCTGGCTGTGCTCATATGCCCGGAGTTCATTCTTGCGCTGCTCTTCATGCTGAGCCAGATGCTGGATTTCCATCTCGCGCTCACGTCTCAGAGCCGTGCAGACAGGATCAAGAAGACGGTAAATCAGAGTCTCCATGAAATGGTGTCCCTGTATATACATATAGGTGGCATCCTCTGTCACGCCCAGTTCCGGAAGCTCCTGCATAAGGGCCTCGGCCGATGCCTTCAGCTCCGGGAAATTACTCTCCAGCCAATCTATCTTGCGGGTCACCTTAAGCTGGAGCCTGTCAAGTGAAAGCTGCGGCATCCTGAAGTCAACAGGCTCTATGCGGATGCATCGGTCCAGTTCCTGCATCGGGAACTGATTATGCAGTTTCTTCCTGTAAAACAGGACATTCCATGCGAACAACGGGAAAGCAATACGCGAATAGAGTTCCAGATACGCCTCAAAGTCAATAAGCCTACGGTCATTCAGGGTAGCCTGCACGCAGACCTGGTTCAGGCTTCCGGCATAGCACTGGTAATTCTCTATTGCATACGCAAAGGTCTGAATGACGTATGGATTTGAGAGCATCATGGCAGAGGTTTGCGTTGACCCCTGCATCAGATAGTCGTAATCGCTGTCCACACAGGCTATCATGTACTGCCCCAGCCCATCGCCTTCCAGAAGATGATTCAGGGCAGACTTCTTGCCGCGTGTCAAGTTTTTTCCGTTGGGCAGCATAATCTGGAAATAGTAGCGGTCTGACTCGAACTCATCCAGGAGCAGACGCCAGAAAGCCACATCCTCATAGCTTTCCACATAGGCCACAATGCGTTGTCTCTGCGTTTTTGGACGCAGGCGGTTCATGGCCTCAACATATTGAGACGTTACGTTGTCAACCAGTCTCTTCATTCCACGGTAATATCTGCAACATCAACGACCGCATCCATCCAGCCATCCATTATGACGGCAGGAGAATGTGTAGTCATTATGACCTGCACGTTCGGATTCATAGAACGCACACGGCGCAGCAACTGCTGCTGCCATTCTACATGAAGAGAAATCTCAGGCTCGTCCATGAGCAGGACACCGGGCTGGTTGTCCTGAACCAGTGCCGTCAGAAGCACAACCAGCAGCTGTTTCTCACCGGAAGAGAGGCTATACGGAAGAAGCCTTGTACCGAACTGGTCAAAGACAATCTCATTGCTGTCACGGACAATCTTCTTGCCGGTGTCATGGAACAGTTCATCAACATAATCCATGAACCGCGCCTTTGGCATGGCCTCCTGGGCTGCCTGAGCCATCCTTGCGGGGTCACCGCTTGTCAGCATGCTGATGGTACGGTTACCTATATTCACCTGATAATCAAGATATCTGCGCTGCAGCTTATACAACTGCCAGTCAAGTTCCGACTTCACGTTACGGTCAGACATCTTCTCAAGCAGATTGCTGTTCATGAGAGGACGGTCGATGCTGCGGATCACGTCATACGACACACACTCTGCCCCCTCAGGAGAGAAGACAAAGTTGACACCGTTGTCCGGTGAATTGGCCTCCTGACCAGCCTCTATTCGGTCCAGCTGGTCAACGCAAAGGTTCAGAATGGTACTCTTTCCGGCACCGTTCATACCGCTCAGAATGTTCACATCAGGTCTGAGATCCCAGACTATGTGCTTGTGTCCCCACATGGATTTTATTTCAATCCTCTTTATGTAACCTCCTTTATTCATGTTCATCTGACTGACTTCTGCAAATGTAACAAAAAACCTATTTTGAAGATAGCTTTGCAGAATAAATTGATGCACAAAAATTCAAAATGTGAGCAACAAACGGAGTCTTGCCCCAGAAGTGTCATACCTTTTCTTACTATTTAACCCTAACTTTGCTCCATATTCAGAAAACAAAACAACATAATGAAGAAACTTAACATAGTTGTGCTGGCAAAGCAGGTTCCTGACACACGTCACGTGGGCAAGGATGCAATGAACGCTGACGGCACAATCAACAGAGCAGCATTGCCTGCAATCTTCAATCCAGAAGACCTGAATGCCCTTGAGCAGGCACTGCGTCTAAAGGATATGTGTCCAGGAAGTACAATCACCATGCTCACCATGGGACCGGAGCGTGCAAAGGAGATAGTACGTGAAGGAATGTTCCGAGGTGCAGACGGAGGTTACCTTCTTACAGACCGTCTGTTTGCCGGTGCAGACACACTGGCTACATCATACGCTATTTCAACCGCAATCCGTAAGATCGGTGAATACGACATCATCATAGGTGGACGTCAGGCAATTGACGGTGACACCGCCCAGGTCGGTCCTCAGGTTGCAGAAAAGCTGGGACTGCCACAGGTGACATACGTTGAGGAGATTCTCTCACTTGACAACGACACAATCACAGTCAAGCGCGCCATCACCGGAGGCATCGAGACTGTGCAGGCACCACTTCCTGTAGTACTGACCGTAAACGGCTCAGCAGCACCTTGCCGTCCAAGGAATGCCAAGCTTGTAATGGGAAAGAAGAATGCCGACGTTACCGCATGGAGCGTGGCTGACGTCAATGCAGACCCATCAAAGTGCGGTCTGGCAGGTTCTCCTACCAAGGTAAAGAAGATTGAGAACATCAGCTTCCAGGCAAAAGAGAGCAAAGTATTCTCTGCCAGTGACCAGGACATCCAGGCACTCATGACAGAGCTCATCAATAACCACACAATAGGATAAGCCATGAACAGTCTATTTGTATATTGCGAAATCGTTGAGGGCCGCCAGATTGCAGGCGTAAGCCTTGACCTGCTGACAAAGGGCCGCACACTGGCTGACCAGCTGGGTTGCCAGCTTGAGGCACTGGTAATCGGTACCGGCCTGGCAGGCATCGAGAGTGATATTTTCCCATACGGAGTTGACAGGGTACACATCTTTGATGCTCCGGGACTCTTCCCATACACAACCGCACCACACTCTGCAATCCTGTGCAAGCTCTTTGCAGAGGAGCAGCCGCAGATTGCCCTGATGGGTGCTACGGTAATAGGTCGTGACCTTGGCCCACGCGTTTCATCGGCCATGGGCAGCGGTCTTACCGCAGACTGCACCCAGCTTGAGATTGGTGAGTATGAGGACAAGAAGAGCGGCAAGATCTATGAGAACCTGCTCTACCAGATCCGTCCGGCATTCGGCGGCAACATCATTGCCACCATCGTGAATCCAGACCATCGTCCACAGATGGCAACCGTACGTGAAGGCGTAATGAAGCGTGAGATACGCGATGCTGCCTACAAGGGTCAGGTCATCAACCACAACGTTGCTGACTACGTAAGCGCTGCAGACATGGCAATCAAGGTTCTTGAGCGTCATGTTGAAAAGCCAGCCCATCATCTGGACTCGGCAAGCATCGTCATTGCAGGTGGTTACGGAATGGGAAGCCGTCAGGCATTTGACCAGCTATTCACACTGGCAGACCTGATTCATGCAGAGGTAGGCGCAAGCCGTGCTGCCATTGACGCCGGCTTTGCTGACCACGACCGTCAGATTGGCCAGACTGGTCTGACCGTAAGGCCAAAGCTCTACATTGCATGCGGTATCTCAGGCCAGATCCAGCACATTGCCGGAATGAAGGAGAGCAGCATGATCATGTCCATCAACAGTGACCCGGACGCTCCTATCAACAGCATCGCTGACTATGTAATCAACGGTCGCGTTGAGGATGTCCTCCCAAAACTCATCTCACACTATAAGAACCTGACAAAATGAACTGGTATAACGAATCACCTGAAATAAAACTGCGTCTCCAGCATCCGCTCATGCAGCGCGTTGCAGAACTGAAGGAGCGCAACTATGCCGATGCAGACAAGTTTGACTACGCTCCAACCGATTTTGCCGATGCCATGGACAACTATGACAAGGTTCTTGAGATTGTAGGCGACATCTGCGAGAATACAATTGCCCCTAATTCAGAGGGCGTTGACAAGACCGGCCCAAAGTGTCAGGACGGCCGCGTTACATACGCTCCGGGCACAGCCCAGAACCTGCAGATCTGCAACCAGGCCGGTCTGTCTGCAGTTGAGATGCCACGCCGCCTGGGCGGTTTGAACCTGCCAGTAACAGTCTTCTGCGCAATCTCAGAGATGGTATCACGCGCCGATGCAGGCTTCCAGAACGTATGGGGTCTTCAGTCCTGCGCAGGCACGATCTACGAGTTCGGCACAGAGGAGCAGCGCCAGAAGTTCATCCCACGTATCTGCGCTGGCCAGACCATGTCAATGGACCTTACCGAGCCGGATGCAGGATCAGACCTTCAGAACGTAATGCTCAAGGCCACTTTTGACGAGCAGGAGAACTGCTGGCGCCTGAACGGCGTAAAGCGCTTCATCACCAACGGAGACTCAGACATCCATCTGGTACTGGCCCGCTCAGAAGAGGGAACACATGACGGCCGTGGTCTGTCAATGTTCATCTATGACAAGCGTGACGGTGGCGTGAACGTCCGCCGCATTGAGGACAAGATGGGTATCCACGGCTCACCTACCTGCGAGCTTGTCTTCAGCAACGCCAAGGCAGAGCTGTGCGGCAGCCGCAAGCTGGGACTTATCAAGTACGTCATGTCACTCATGAACTCCGCCCGTCTTGGCATCGCCACACAGAGTGTCGGAATATCCGATGCCGCATGGCATGAGGCCCTGTCATACGCACAGGAGCGCCAGCAGTTTGGCAAGCCTATCATACAGATGCCGGCCGTTTCAGAGATGATCAGCCGCATCAAGGCAAAGCTTGAGGCAAACCGTTCACTGCTTTATGAAACAGCAGTTTCCGTTGATATCTACAAAGCACTTGAGGACATTGCACGCGAGCGTACCCTGACTCCAGAAGAGCGTCAGGAGTGCAAGCGCTACAGCCGCATCGCCGATGCCCTGACTCCACTGTCAAAGGGCATGAGTTCAGAGTACGCAAACCAGAACGCATACGACTGCATCCAGGTTCACGGAGGTTCAGGCTTCATGCGTGACTACCTCTGCGAGCGTCTGTACCGCGATGCCCGCATCACCTCAATCTATGAAGGAACCACCCAGCTGCAGGTTGTAGCTGCAATCCGCTACGTGACAACCCACGTCTATACCCAGTTGGTTCAGGATATCCTGCAGCAGCCTGTTGCAGATGAGCTCAGCGCATTCGTGCCACGTATCAACGCCATGACAGAGCTTCTTGAGAAGTCAATAGAGCTTGTCTCTGAGGCTAAGGATCAGGAGTACCTTGATTTCCATGCCCGCCGTCTGGTTGAGATGGCAGCAAATTCAGTAATGAGTGCCCTGCTGCTGCGTGACGCTTCAAGAAATCCTGAGCTGCTGCGCAACAGCCTGAGCATCTATGTTGACTATGCCGAGGCAGAAACCATTAGAAACAGCGCATTCATAGAGAAGTCAAGTGTTGAAGCTGCAAAGGCATACAGCTGCTGACAGAGCTTCTGACACCCAGAAACGTCAGCAACGGTATGAGATGATGACCACCACACCGGTCAATCGTCTTATACTCAGGATGTCCGTGCCCACCATCACCAGCATGCTGGTCACGGCCATCTACAACATTGTTGACGCATACTACGTTGGTCACTTAAGTACCGCCGCCACCGCTGGTGTCGGCGTTGCTTTTGCGTACCAATGCTTCATCCAGGCCATAGGGTTCTTCTTTGGTTCCGGGTCCGGAAACTTCATCTCACGCGCTCTTGGTGCCCGTCAGGATGACAAGGCTGAAGAGATGGCCGCCACAGGCTTCCTCAGCGCATTCTTGATTGGAGCCATTGTGGGAACTCTTGGGCTCATCTTCCTCACCCCTCTGTCGCTGATGCTCGGCTCCACCCAGGAGATTCTTCCACACGCCTGCAGCTACCTGAGGTTCATACTCATAGCCACTCCGTTCATGATATCGCAGATGGTACTGAACAACCAGCTGCGCCTGCAGGGCAATGCCACGTACGGAATGGTGGGCCTCATTGTCGGAGCAGTCCTGAACGTCCTTCTTGACCCGCTCTTCATGTACAGGCTGGGGCTTGGAGTCAGCGGAGCATCGCTTGCTACCTTCATCAGCCAGTTCTGCTCATGGTGCACCCTGCTGTGGTTCACAAGCGTTGACGGAAGCGTCCACATCAGACTGCGCAAGTTCCGCCCCACCCTGCAGAACTACACGGAAATTGTCAAGGGCGGACTGCCGTCCCTGTCAAGGCAGGTGCTTGGAGCAATCTCGGCCGTGTGCCTTAACCGCGCAGCCGTCCATTATGCCGTTCCCGGACTTGAGGCATCGACCGTGGCAGCCTTTGCCGTCGTGTCAAGAGTCATGCAGTGCGCCATGTCAACCATCCTTGGATTCGGTCAGGGATTTCAGCCCGTCTGCGGCTTCAACTGGGGCGCACAGCTCTACATGCGTGTCAAGGATTCCTTTCTGTTCACCGTCAGGACCTGTACCACCGGCATCGTCATCATGTCTATCTTTGGCCTGATCTTTGCCCCGGAAATCATCTCATTCTTCCGCAGTGAAGACCCAGAGCTGATCCGCATCGGCACCACTGTCCTACGCTGGCAGTGCATAGCATTTCCACTCGTGGGCCTTACCACCCCTACCAACATGCTGCTGCAGAACATCCGCCGCACCGGCATGGCCACCATCCTGGCCATGGGCCGTCAGGGCCTGTTCTTCTACCCCGCCATTCTCATCGCCCCCCGCATCTGGGGCCTCTCCGGTCTGCAGGCCACCCTTGCCATCGCCGACCTCTGCACCTTCCTCCTGGCCCTCCCCTTCGCCATCCGCATCATCCGCGAACTGAACGGTTAGGGGACAGGTCATCGCCTGGCGAGGGACAGGTTCCGTTTTGGCGATGCTGTCCGGTGTGTTAGGCTAGGTTTTGCCCCTGGTTCTTTGGATTTTCCCTTTCCCGGGTGCTGATAGTATCTCTTTGCACCTGCGATGCCCTTTCCGCTGCTTTCCCGGTGCGTATGGCCTTGTCCTGCCCCTGGTGCGTTGGATTTCTTCTTTCCCGGGTGCGAATGGTATCTATTTGCACCTGCGATGCCCTTTCCGCGGCCTTTCCGGGGCGATTGATCTTGTCCTGCCCCTGGTGCTTGGGATTTCTCCTTTCCCGGGTGCGAATGGTATCTATTTGCACCTGCGATGCCCTTTCCGCTGCTTTCCCGGTGCGTATGGCCTTGTCCTGCCCCTGGTGCTTTGGATTTCTCCTTTCCCGGGTGCGAATGGTATCTCTTTGCACCTGCGTGACCATTTCCGCGAGCTAAGACTATTACCATGTTCGCTGGTTAGAAGCAGCAGTCGCTCTCTACGCTCAGAGCGGCCGTCACCAGCGTAACGTCGCGGCGGCAGAAATCAAGCACATGCGTATAGCACTACTGGACGTCCTGCCGCCTTGATGCTCCTTTTACGCTGCCTCCGGAATTCCCGCTCTTTGCTGATGCCCGCTCCATGCTGCTTCCATACCATCTGGTATGATCATATTCCTCTCTGGTAATGTAAAGAATACCCATGCACATGAATAATCTCTGAAAACAGTTGCCTATGTAGGTATGAAAACATTTGCTACTTATGTACAATTCCGTTTGTACCTTAGACTATTACCATATTATTTTCCTGCAATATACTTTTCGGCAATACATTTTTTAGCGGGTCTAATGGTATATTAATCCTCAGCACCTGCGTGAAAATGGATGCCTTAGCACCTGCATAATAAAAACACCTTAGCACTTGCGTAGGTTGAATGCAGATTGCATGCGGTAATGGGTTTATAGCCAAAATATTATTGCAAATGGGAGGATAGAGTACTCCAACTAGCGGCGTCTTTGCGTTACGAAGTGAGCAAGTGCTAGCCGCGAATGGAGTGCTCTATCTACAACTCAGTTGTAAACACAATGATAAACTGTGTTATAAACACAAGAATCAGTTCTCTAGTCAGAACCGGTAGTTTAGTAGTATGTACATGTCACACAGTAACCTTACGCAGGTGCGAGTAGTACTCATCCTCAAACAGGGTAGACTTTGCGCGCGGGAAAGGGCCTGGAGGCGGAGTCGTCCTCACACGGGGGCGGTCTTTGAGCGCGTATTGGCATTTAGAAGCGGAGTTGTCCTTAGATAGGCGGGTATTTGAGGAGAATACCGACGTACGCGGAGAAGTTGTCCTCACAGGGGGCGGTCTTTGAGCGCGTATTGGTGGTTGGGAGAGAAAACGTCCTCACAGAGGGGCAGATTTGAGGAGCAACGGAGAATTACGCAGGGGCGAATGGTATTTTTGCTATATTTGCGGAGATAATAGACACAGAGGACATGAAGACAATCAACACAGAGAAGGCTCCGGCAGCAATCGGACCATATACACAGGCAAAGACAGTAGGCAATCTTGTATTCACATCGGGCCAGATTCCAATTGACCCGGCAACAGGCGAATTCGTTGAGGGCGGGGTTGAGGCACAGGCCACACAGTGCATCAAGAACCTTTCTGCCGTACTTGAGGCCGCTGGTTCAGACCTCACAAAGGTCATCAAGACCACTTGTTTCCTCAAGAACATGAGTGACTTTGCCGCATTCAACGCCGTTTATGCACAGTACTTTACAGAGAAGCCTGCCCGCAGCTGCGTTGAGGTATCTGCCCTGCCAAAAGGAGCATTGGTTGAAATTGAACTCATTGCAGAAATCTGAAACCAGAGACAGGAACTGGGAACAAGGCCAGAAACAGGAAACCGGAAACAGGAACTGGGAACAAGACCTGAAACAGTAAACCAGAAACAGGAACTGGGAACAAGACCTGAAACAGGAAACCAGAAACAGAAACCGGAAACAGAAACTGGGGACAAGACCTGAAACAGTAAACCGGAAACAGGAACTGGGAACAAGGCCAGAAACAAGAAACCAGAGACAGTAACTGGGAACAAGACCAAAAATCAGAAACAGGAAACAGAAAATGGACAGACCGACAATTGCACTGATGTATGACTTTGACGGAACCCTGTCGCCGGCATACATGCAGGAATATGACTTCATGGATGCCATAGGACTGCAGGACAAGGATTCCTTCTGGGTTGACTCACACGCTCTTGCCGAGGGGCACGATGCCAGCACAATCCTGAGCTACATGAAGCTGATGGTTGACAAGGCAAAGGCCAGCGGCGTGAGCATCCGCCGTGAGCAGTTCGTAGAATTCGGCAAGGGCATCAAGCTTTTTCCCGGCGTTGAGGAATGGTTCTACCTTATCAACGCAGAGGGCGACCGCCTGGGTGTCAACGTTGAGCACTACATCATCTCATCCGGCCTCAAGGAGCTGATTGAGGGAACAAGCATCGCGCGTTACTTCAAGAAAATCTACGCATGCTCGTTCATGTATGAGAACGATGCCGCCGTATGGCCTGCCGTTGCGGTTGACTTCACCTCAAAAACCCAGTTCATCTTCATGATAAACAAGGGTATATACGATATCTGGGACAATGCGCGCATCAATGACTCCATGCCTGACGATGAGCGTCACGTGCCTTTCCGCAACATGATCTATCTGGGTGACGGAGAGACTGACATCCCAAGCATGCGAATTGTCAAGTCTGAGGGTGGCCACTCCATAGCCATCTACAAGAGCGGCAACGAGAAGAGCCGCAGCCAGGCCGCAAGTCTGGTTAAGCGCGGCCGAGTGAACTTTGCCTGCCCAGGAGACTACACCTACAAGGGTGAGCTCTGGAAGGTTGTCCGCTCAATCATGGCCAAGATCAAGACGGACTCAGATTTCTATAAAATGGAGAAGAGCAACCAGGCCGACCTGCGCTGAAAGAGAAGAGCAACCAGGCCGACCTGCGCTGAGTATAAAAGTTTTTGTAGTTTTGCAGAAGAACATAAGTCACTATGAGCAAGGAACAGACCCCTACTCCACACATTGGAGCAAAATACGGAGAGATAGCTGATACCGTAATCATGGCAGGAGATCCGCTGCGTGCAAAGTTCATGGCAGAGACCTTCCTTGAGAACCCGGTACTTTACAACAACGTACGCGGCATGCTGGGTTACACCGGAACGTACAACGGCAAGCGCGTTTCAGTCCAGGGCCACGGCATGGGCATCCCGTCAATCGGCATATACTCATACGAGCTCTTCAAGTTCTATGACGTGGAGCGCATCATCCGCGTAGGTTCTGCCGGTGCGTTCGATGCAGACCTGCACATCGGTGACCTGGTATTTGCCATGGGCGCCTGCACTGATTCCGAGTTCGGCCATCAGTATGACATGCCTGCCAAGTTTGCCCCGATAGCAGATTTTGGCATGTTGCAGGCAGCAGTCAAGGCAGCCGACGAACTGGGCGTCAACTACAAGGTGGGCAACGTCTATGCATCGGACGTCTTCTATGACGAGTCTGAGGCCCAGAAGCGCTGGGCACGGTTTGGAGTGCTTGCTGTAGAGATGGAGTCTGCCGCACTCTACATCAATGCGGCTGCACTTGGAAAGAAGGCACTGACCATCTGCACCGTGTCTGACCACATTTTCACCCATGAGGCTACAACCGCAGAAGAACGTGAAAAGAATTTCACAGACATGATGAAGGTTGCCCTTTCATTACTTTAAATCAAGAAACTATGAAGAAATTACTCTACATACTGGTTGCCACAGTCTTCGCAGCCATGTTCGCAAGTTGTCAGAAGGACGAATACGGATTCCCTCCAACATACGGAAAGGTCTATATGGTGAACTCTGAAGCCTATGTCGGCGACACCATCATCCTGCGGGTTGAAGTCCAGAAGAACGGAAATGGCGCATACCAGGGCAAATATACCTGGAAGATTGACGGAAAATCTGTAGAGAACGGCTCACAGACAGTGCTGGACCCGTTTGACAAAACACCGGAATTCAAGTTCGTTGCAAAAGAGGCTGGTACACACAATGCATCGTTCTCAGCAAAGTTCAACATGTCAATTGCGCTGAGCGACGGCGGTATCTTTTCCAACGCAAGTGCACAGACCGGAAAATTTACCATAAAGAGCCGCAATTAACGGCATCTGCATGAAGGAGCTGCAGAATCGCATACTTGGGAGCCTTGGACGCATTTACGATGCGACTGAGGCTTCAAACATCTTGAGACAGATCTGTCTGGATGTCCTGGGAATAAGCCAGACCACCTTCTTCCTGAAGGACAGGGTCATTCTGAACCGGGAACAGGAGATACGCCTTGAGCAGATTCTGCATGACCTGGAAACGGGGCGTCCGCTTCAGTACGCCATAGGTTCCACGACATTCTGCGGACTGGAGCTGCAGGTAGATGAAAGAGTCCTTATTCCGCGTCCTGAGACATCAGAGCTTGTAGAGTGGATGCTGCAGGACACGACAGCAACATCAAAAGGAGCGTTTCTTGACATCTGTACCGGCAGCGGATGCATCGCCCTGGCTTTTGCATCGGCACGCAGAGCATGGAACGTGCATGCGCTTGACATAAGCCACGATGCTCTGGAAGTGGCCCAAAGCAATGCCATTGCCAACTCTCTAAACGTGGAATTCCGCCAGCAGGACATCCTCAAAGCATTCATAAGTCCAACACCAGAGAGGGCGGCAGAAAAACAGTATGACATAATAGTCAGCAATCCGCCTTACGTTCTTGACCGGGAAAAGGCCGACATGACAACCCATGTACTGGATTTTGAGCCGCATCTGGCCCTGTTCGTGCCAGACTCTGACCCGCTCAGGTTCTACCGCGCAATAGCAGAAGAATGCTACCAGGATCTCTTTCACGCCGGAGAT